>JAPKBL010000041.1 GCA_028823415.1 Mariniblastus sp. | reverse complement strand
CGGTTCATTGATGTCGCCGACATGGCAGAAAGCCGTCAAACGAATTGACAACAGAAACAAACCGCCCAAGGAGTCCCCATGAATCCGTTTGCAACACACATCCCTATTTTGCTCGCGTGCCTCCGGCATACGACCGGCCCTGTTTTGGAACTCGGTTCCGGTTGGTTCAGTACGCCGATACTGTCGGCTTTCGCCACTGATCGGCTTGTACGTACTGTTGAAACTAATCGCGAGTGGCACAGCCAAATTACCGCCAAGCCTTGTAAGAAAGCGCATGAATGCTTGTTGGATCCAAACAAGTCCAAGACACAGAGCCGTCGCAACGAGCTCGATCGGACGGGAACATTATGCGTTTTTTTGATCGCAAACCCGAATAAGGCGTTAAAGTAGGTGCGCTTCGTTGATGGCTGAGCAGAATAGTTTAAATTGAGCGGTCTTTGTGGATTTTGGAGTTTTGGGTGACAGCCTAGTGCTGTTGGTTAGCGGCGGCATGGTCGCCTTATATGGCGCTGGCAAGCTGTTCCCTGAGCTTGCTAACGGGAATACGGGCAAGACGCAGCCCTCATGAATAGGCTATTTTTGGAATATATAAATGAAATTATTAGTACGCAACTTAGATCGCTCAACCACAGAGGAAGAGTTAAAAAACTTGTTTCTAGAGTTTGGCAAAGTTCAATCTTGCAATTTAGTCATTGATAAAACTAGTGGCGAATCTAAAGGTTTTTGCTTTGTTGAAATGCCAAAGATCGGAGATGCTAAATTCGCAATTAAAAATCTCAACAACAAAGTTGTAGGAAACAATAAAATCCGAGTTAAGAAGGCTGAAAATAAAAAACCTAGTTAGTGCTGGGCGGAGTGTCTTTCGTAATAAGTGGGCAGAACTGCATCCCCAGACAGTTCCCAACTTATTAGCAGAACAAGAAAGTTGCGGGTCGGATGGTTTCTTCTGGCTGTGGCAAGATTTGAGAGATTTCGAAGATTTGCATATCGCCGGTCGCAAATCAGTCTATTGAGAAAGCTCTGCCAATTCGTCCCGCCAACGCCATTGGACAATCCGATTAATAATCAAAGCGATTGAACCAGCCATCGCCAGCAGGCCGTACACGGGTAGAATCCCCAAGGCCAAACTGATCACGCCACCCAACAACAAACCAACCGTCGCGAATAATCGCCAAGTCGGATTTTGAAACAACCGAAACAGCATCCAGCAAATCAGGCAACCGCCAAGGCATACACCGAGAGTGATCAACAGGGAAGTCCATCGGGAAACGGATTTGGTTTCGATAGGCCTAACAACTACCGTGGCTTTTCCTCGCGGTGATTTGAAGTAAAAATCAACCCCACGCTTTGGAAGATTAATATCCAAGCTCGAAAGCGCTGAACTGAGCACAACACTGTCCTTTTCGGATTGACCGGCTCCGGAACTTGGAACGAGCCCTAGCGAGCTTCCATTAAGATTTTTGTTTAAGTACGATAAAGGAATCGAATCTCGCCCCTCGGCCTCAAAATAACCCAATCGTCCTCCGCCGCCGCCGCCGAATCCACCACCGCCGCTCAGTCCCCCGGACAGTCGAGATTCGTCTTTTTTGGCCTCTTTTTTGTCGCCAGCAATTTTTGACTTTATAACACTGCTTGTCGATTGCAAAGCGTTGGCCGAGTTGACGTAGCTGATCGAATCATCAACCTGCCGCTCCCTACCCGAGACGATTTGCGATTGAAGGTTCTGCGCGACGGAGCCTCCTTCTTGGTTGTTGGCCTTTTGCTGCTGCACCGCCCCTTCCCCAGCCGCGTTAAGTAGATTTCGGTCCAGCCATCGACTGTCAAATGCTTGTCCCTTAACACCCTTTCCGGCTGCCTCCCCTCCTTGCTTGCCACGCAGGAATTTCCCAGCTTGATCCGATTCAACTTGAAAATTTTGCGATTGCTTATTGATCAAATTGCGGCCAATCCTCGCTGATTGGTTCTCGACGAGATTGTTGAAATTTGCGCGGTTATCAATCGCTACTTCACCAGATTTAGAAACATCTATTTTGTAAATTTGTTCAGCGCGCTCAATCGCCTCATTGTTGCCTTGAACCATATCCAACAACTCTCCGCTGCGACGTTCCGCTTGAATCTGGGGGTTGACCGATTCATATTCAACCATATCCTGCTTTAGCTTTTTAAGATTCGAGTAAGCGCGTGACTTGGAAAACGATCCGACCCCCGCAACTTTGCTCTGAATTTGTTCGGTAAGTTGTTGAATCTGACGGCTTTTGTAATCCAGATAGCTCTCTTCCAACTTGCCATGATCGTCAACTTTCGTCATCGTCCCGCCAAAATTTATCCAACGGTGCGAATCGGGAAGTCGGAGATGCAGTTGGCTCAGTTGAACATTGATATTGAGAGTTGCGATGACAGGGAACTCGACTTCATTGAAACTTGCAAGCTCCCCCAGTCGGCCCGCATACTTAAGTTGCACCGGATAATCCAAATCCCCCAATTGCGTTTTTACCAACGGGATTCGCAATCGCCTGTCATTCTGGGCCGCTGGCCAGGCCACGGGCTTGACCGGTTGGCCCTCGACCAGAACCGTAAGTAACTGTGCATCGGCTGGTAATTCGATCTCAAGATACTGTTCCGACCGATTGTTGACTTGAAAACTCTGGACCGCCCGATACGCACCGCTTGAATCGACGACCATGATCGTTTTTGAAAATTCAATTCTTGCCGCAACGGTGTCGAAAACATCCCGCTTCTTGGTTTCGTATTGAAGGACCGGCCAATCGTTTTCGGTTTGAGCAACGTAAGCCATGGTGACTTCACCACCTGCCAGCTTTTGTTTTAACTTGGCAAACTGATTCAGTTGACGATTGAGCAACTTAAAGTCGTCCAAGGGAAGTACACTAATCTCATCTCGACCAGTATTTTGAAGCGTGGCGTATCGTTGCTCGGTGACGCCCGTCAAAACAAGCGGAATCGGAACGCTTTGCCGAGATTCGCTTAACGGTCGATCGTTTTCGACCACGACCCGAAACGAATCAACCACTTCATCCTGAAGATTCAGCGTCACTCGCACAATGTTTGCATCGCCTACCACGTCTTCGATGATGGATTCGCTAACCAGCTTTGCGTTGATTCGCGCGTTTCGCATTGCAACCGGAAGCTCAAATTGAATTTGACGAATGCCAGCTTGCTGGATATTGAAATCCAACAAAATGGTTTCTTCAATTGCGAACAGGGTAGTCCTGACATTGGTAACAGTTTCGACTGTGACCCTGGGTTCGATTTTTGTGAATCGAAGCAAGGCGTCGTAGTCAGACCCGTCAGTGCGTAAAACGACGCGCGCCGCAGTTCGCTGAGATCGATTCAACCAGCCTTCCACTTGTTGCAGCAAGACAGTTTCACAACTTTGCAAATCACTCGTAGTGACCGTCAGCGCCGGATCGACTTGGACGACAATGAATCCGCTCTGTTTGACAGTATCGTTTATCTTGATTGTCGGAATCGACCATTGGTCTGCCCCGGAATAATCCGTCAATTCGGCTTCGAGAATAATAGAGAAGTCGTTCGCTACGCCGGTCGGAAAATAAAACTGAACGCGTTGAATACTGTCAATTTTCTCCTTGGTCCAGGCTTCGTTCAACCCGGCAGTCAGACTTCGAATTTCTACATCCTTGGGAATGTCAAAGCTCAACTTGTAGAGAGGCCTTCGCCCCACTTCCACGTTGATCCGCATTTCAAGATCAGCTTCGGATTGACCGATTCGAAGAATCGATTGTGTTTCGGCCTTTATCTTGCGTGGCACCACGTTAGCCTGAATCCCAATTTGGAAAGGAGTCGTCACAAACTGATGAACCTGAAACAACTCAATTCCGAGCGGGCTTGATTTTGAATCAATACTGGCAATATCCAAACTGCGTTTTACCTGGTTTTCGTCGATCCGACTGACGGCGGCAGTTTTTGTTGTCTTAAGCTCGATGATCGGGCTTCGGCGAACCATATAAACGCCTTGATGCAGGGCTGCTCCTTCTACGGTCAAGTAGGGAGCATCAAACTGGGCAGCTTGATCCTCGATAGCAAAATCTCGACGCGACAGCTCGATGGTAAAAGACTCTTTGTCTTTGGCAGGGCTCAACGTTGTCAGATTCAGACGCGTTGCGCTGCCAGCCTGTTTAACATCCCAAGCCCGAATGTTCTCGCCACTGACTTGTTCGACCAGAAATCCATCGGGCAAGTTCAACGTAAACACATCGCGTTCGGAGCCTCTGAATTCCAGATCAACTCGCCAAGTCAATCGCAGGCCGTCTTCGCGAACGTCAAACACAGCCTCGGATTGGGCCGTCAAACTTTGGTCGACAGTCTGAGCTGCTGTCGACGGCTTCCACTGCAACCGCAATGATCCGTCCGCGCTGAGGACCGTTTCAATTTTCTGGCCTGGTTTCGCTTCGATGGAACGGCGATCAGAATCGGAGTTCAGCCGAACTTCGGTTAGTTCTTTCAAAGAAGTTAGATTCAGACCACGCGACATGCCGACAGGCAACCTTGCGCTCAGCAATCGCCAGCCACCTTGGCGGGCCGGTTTGATCCGCACGGAAAATTCAAATGTCTTGGTGCCTCGACCATCGAGATGAAGCTGGACAATGCTCGAATTCATTGTGGCCAGTTTCTGTTTGGCATTTACAATCGATTGAAATTGGAGTTTCGCAGGCTTGCCGTCGACTTTCGCGTCCGCCAAAGCGCCACCGAGCAACGGTAAAGCCACAATGACGGGATCATCCGTCAGCAGTTCGATAACTAGTTTTCCCTGGATCGATATATCTTCATCCAAAGTCAACTCCAGGTTGTACTCCGCGGATGAAATCACAAAATCGACTGGAGCATTAATTGACGCCGGCTTGGCTCCCAAATCTGCCTGATTAATTAAATTCAAATAATGCTCGTAGGGTAATAAAAGCCGATCTGCTTTTTCACGCCCCTTCGGATCACTCGCGTCGAACGGAATGATGATTGCGTCATTGGGCAGTTCGACCTTCGGTTCAGTTTGCAATTCCGCAATCAAATTCTTCAGTTGATTGATATCGTTAACGACCTGCTGGGCATGAGTCTGATTTCCAAATCCGATCCAAATCATCATCAACAGGAGGACGAGGGGAGTCCGGGCAGCGACCAACGAGACAGACCGACCCAATGACTTGACGATTGCGGCCACAACAAAGTAGATCGCTACGAAAGTCCCTGACAGAATCGCAAGGTCGATGATCGTCCGAAATGCATCCAACGAAACACCTGAAAGCGGAACCAGGCAGGCAACCAAAAGAACCAAGGTCACAAAAAGGACTTTTGACTTGAATTGACGATTAGTAAGCAACACGCCCAAGGCGGCAATCAATAACGCCAGCGCAATCGCAATCCAGTTGAGGCGAGATTGATTGATGACCGTCGCGGTCAAAGTCGGTTGATCGCCCAAGTTATAAAACTCGATCGAGTTGCCGGTTTCAGTCAATTCGATGTTCAGACTTCCCAATCCGCTCAGGGCCCATGTTCTAACCTTCTTCCCATCATTGGCCTCACGTCCTCCAGCAGACGCAGCGCCGCCACCTCGTTCATCGCCAAACTGGCTTGTTGGCGGGGCCTGCCACTGGGGAGTTTCTTTAGCGTGCTCCTCCTCGCGCTCTCCCATACCCATCAATCCGTTATGCTTACCCGGACCTTTAAATTCTCCATTAAACAAGTTGGAATCTCTCTCCACCATATTCAATTCCATCTCCATAGCTTCTTCATTACCTCTCTCACCCAAGTCACTATCTGATGGCATCATGCTGGGCTCACTCTGTGAGTCAAATGAGTAAGTGGTCGACGTTTCAAGAAACTGCTGAACTCCAATGTTCGTTTCACCAATCCCACCTCCCAAGCGGTAAACCCAATTGCCCAGTTGTTGAATCGGCGAAGGGCGTTTGACCAACTGATCCGATTGGAATTTTCCATCGCTATGAGAGACGCTAAACCCATCCGGCATGATTAATCGCCAATGCAAGTCAACCAAGGGAACGGGAATACCTTCGGCGTCGCCCGTTTTATTCAACCACAATGTTGGGGCATGTGCATCAATCGTGCCTACAAAGCTGAAGGGCTTAGCAGCCGATTCAAACACAAGCTGCAAATCACGCAGCTTGCCCGATTCGTTTCCGATCAAGCTGATCAACAGCGCCTCGTTCTGACGCTGGGGTTTGGCAGGCTGGCCATCCAACTGAACGGACCAGAGCGTTGCGTTTTGCGGTAACTCGACACGCAGAAAGGATTGTTGCTTCGTAACTAACTGAAATCTGGCGGCGGTTTGAGCTTTGCCGCTATTGGAAATCGATGTAACCATTTCAGCTCGCTGCACGATCGCACTGGGAAGCTGATAGACCGGTCGGCGAACACTTTTCACCGCCACCGACAGATTTTCGTTGGGCCATGAATAGGAACCCAGTAAATGTCGCCCGGGTTGATAGACGGCTTGAGAAAATTCACCAACGTCGACCGGTCGCCCTTCGGTTTCAATTTCGATATCCAGTTCGTTACTGCCCTCAACCGCAAACATCGAAGATTGAAAGTTTACGTCACGAACGATGACGGGCGCTAACTTGAGATCCGCCAGCTCAGATTCCTCCAAAGGCATTTGAAAATCAACCAACAGATGGACTTGTCCCTTTTTCGGCTTGGCCAGCTGAACGGTCCAGCGACGGGCGTTTTCTGTTTCTTCGCTTTGATAGTCTTTCAGTTGATCGTTGTGGGCACGGATTGAAATCGACTTGGGTGATTCAAGCGGCAAGTCAAATTTGAATTCACCTTCACTTGCCTGCTTGACGTCATAGATCAATTCAGCGTGAACCACCATTTGCGTTGGTTTAATGATTGCGTAATTGTAAGTTCTCGCCACAATCGAAGGCTTAATCCGTTCCAGATCCAGACTGACCTGAAAGTCTTCCTCCTCGAATTGATAGGCAAGCAGCGCACTGTTGCGATCCAACTCAAACTTTTTCTTATCCGCATCGTCGAGCAATTCCAGTTTCGAAGCGTTGGACGGCTTGATTGCCAAATCCTCGGTCGTCGAGATCGCGATGGCTCCAGCATGTTTTGTCGACCCAGCAATCTTCACTGCTGGATATGTAATCTGATTGGACTCCCATTTTTCCAACCAACCCTCGGGGGTAAAAGTCGCCTGAAAGAAAACTTTCGTTGACGACGTGGAAGAAATCCTGGTCGGCAGATGGACAAGAAACTCAGAGCTGCCATCTTCTCCCACTCGGTCATACCGAATGGGCTGACCGTCGATTCCAGTTAACTCATTGAGCCTCCACGATTCTGGCAGCGTCAGTTTGAATCCAAAACGAGAATCATGTCGGCTAACCAGCGATATCCCTCCCTGCAACTCAAGCCGCTGGTTGTCGATGACTAGCCGAGAAGTCGACTTAATGATCAACTCCGGAGACGGGCGCAAAAAACTCGCCGCAATCGAGTATTCCTTTTGGGGTGCATAATAAGCGGCAACAATCGTCGCAGGATTTCCCCGGTTGGTAGCTTGAACCGATTGAGGAATCGCCGCCAGTAAAAATTCGTGGTCGATCGGAATGACGCCGCTGGAAACAAGTTTCGTCGATTGAAGCTCGAGATCGGCGAGCACACCCACGACCGAGACATGCCCGGCCACATCCACTGGACGAATGTCCTTGGCTTTCCAATCACCGACAGCCCCTTTGTTTCGAGTGGCCGTGATGTTCAAAACGAAATCCTCGCGCGTCGGCTGCCGTAATTTCACGAGCAACCGTTTCCCCGAGTCGGTGGCGTCTTTCGGGGGATCGGTGATTTCCCACTGACTGAGCAAGTCCGTTGTTACTTGGCTAACCTGAAACCCACTGGGAACAGTAAACTCGACTTCTTCGAGCGCACCGTGAATAACATCCATCGAACAGGTTACATGAATTTCCTGTTCGTGCGGCGTGAGTTTGTGGATGATAACGCTTCTCGAAACCGCAACCCGTTCGTCTTTCAACAATCGATTGTTGAGAGACATCACGATATTCATGGCCTGCCGAGTCGCCAGTAAATCAAACTGGGTGACGTTTCGATCGGCATCATAAGTCCGCTTGGCCACTGGCACTCCGCTCTTGACTTCCACATTGCCCGGCACTTCAAGGTTGAACTGGGTGGCGGAGGGCGCAGGGAGCTGAATCCCCATCGACTGCCTTGCTGCCGAAGTCTGCATGGGAACCGTCATCTCGACTCGCAAAGTTTCGCGATAATCGATCGATGTCAGTAAGACGATTTGACCCTTTTTGTTTCGCCATAATTTCGCTGGCTTGTCGCCTAATGTTGCGCTTCGAATGGCGACTCCGCTCAACGGCAAAGGGATCTGAACCAGTCCTTCGTTTAATGGCTCAACGATCAATTCACCCTTGATAAAAGCAACCCCGTCCGAGATTTTCCCGGTGTACTTGGCAGAAACAATTGCACTGTCCAACGGAGCACGTTTAATTTCTCGCGTACGAGCGGATTTCAACAGGGCATCATATTCATCACGTGACAACAACACCCGGTTTGAGTTTCCATCGAGAATGATGTCCAAACTTTCAAAAGGCACATAAATCTGCCGCTGAAATGCCTTGGGCGATTCGTCGTCAGCCGATTTCTTTTGCGAGTAAAGACGCTGGCCGAAAATCGAACCAGCTGTCATCGTAACCATCGCGATCAGGAGTATTTTTTTCATTGTGACTCTCCTTCTTCCGATTCCCCGGAGTCGGGTGGGGAATCACTGGAAGCCACTGACTCGATAGCCTCAGGAGCGTTTGTCGGGACGGGCATCGCGCCGGCCGTAGCAAACTCTGACTGTCTTTCGGTGAGGATCTGTCGCTTACGACGTGCATTCTGAATCTCGCGGAACCAACGAATCACGTTCGATGTCAGCCAAGCCAGACCGACCACACCGACGGTTAACAATAGTGCTTCACTGAATAGATGCTCTGTGACCAAGGGAAAGAACACGCCAACAGCGACGAAAGACGCAATCACCAACAACGCACCAGTCATTTGCGTTGTGAATCGAGTTCGGATCAACATCAGTCCCAATAGAGCAATAACCCCAAATACGATTACATTGAGAACCGTCAGGTTGATCGTGCGAAGATGAAGCGAACCCGCTGGAGCAGGATTGGGGCGTAGCGCAGAAAAGACATACGGGCGACCATCAACCTCGAACTTCTGACTCGCCGAACTGTCAAAATCCACGCCCGACTGGACCCAATTCAAATACTGCTCGACGTATTCGGTTCGAGGCTGAAATATCCTCGAAGCGATGGAACTTGGATTGCTCGAGTTTAACAGACCCGCAATAGAATTCGTATGTTCATCAACCGCGACGTCAGTCCAGTCACCCGACCTGTGCAACAATGCTCGTTCGAACGGCAAATAGACACACAAATAAACTTTTTGAACCGCGGGCTCGTCGACAAACAAAGGCAGGTCAATTTGACTTGGATCGCCAGGAATGGTGTAGCGAATTTCCAGAAGAAATAGCTCGTCCGAGTTGAGTCCGGTCAACGGAACGTAGATCAAGTCTTTCCCGCCATTCTCGGGAGTAACACGCCGCCCGTTGACGCGAATCGGTTGATCGTCAAACGACGTCGCGGCGTCAAATCCAGCAGGCATCTGAATTGAAATCCGTTGCCCAACGCTTCGAATCTGGTAGAGACATTGCACTGAGAGTTCGTTTTGGCGAAGCGCAACCGCACGTACGACTGCTCGGGAAATGCTGGTCCGCTTTAACTCTTGTAGCTCAAACCGGGTTGCCGTCAGGTTCAGTGACCAATCATCGACAAACTCGAATGCCATCGCGGCGTTCTCAACCGAGACACCTTGGGCCAAATCCGTTTGAGGATCAATGGGGCGAAGTCCACCGGCGTCCAATTTCGGCCGGATGTCAATCGTCTCCGACTTGGTCAAAACGATTTGGCCATTGGCTCGGTCTACATTGGCAGGGATCAACCGATCCACAGCAACATCGGCACTTTCGCCCAATGGCAAGTCAGCGATTTTCTTTTCCCAAGTAAAACGAATCTGGTGTTTACCAAAAAACTCGTTATCGCCTGTCAGCTCCCAGGTTGTATAACCTGCGGGAACGTTGTCGGGCTGTGGATCGACCACTTGTTGGAGGATGTTGGGCGAACGATTTCGCAGATCGGCAACCAGTGCCGTTGGCACATCAAGCCGTAGCGATTTCACTCCACTGTACAGAACTTCATAGAAAAGACGCGCGTCATACTTGACGACACCGGACTGGACTGAAACCACAACGACTTGTTCGACGGTCACTTGGGGACGTCGTCGTTTAGCCTCCAATTCGATCGAAGCATCGGTGTGCGAAAAGCTATAAGCCAAGACAGGTCGCGTCCCAGTCACCGCCATTGCTGGAACATGGCTGGCCAGTGCGTTTTTGAAGCTATCATTCCTCAAACCTATGGTTTCGGCAGCGTTGACCTGAAGACTTTCAGGCGAATAAACAATTACGTTACCCTTAGAAAATTCGACGCTGTCGATCGTCGCTTTGGGAATTGCGAAGTTTATTTTTGAGGCAACATCCGTAGGGCTAAGAAGATTCACATCCTGCAACTCTCGGTCAAGCGAAATCTGCAAACCGATTTTTCCAATAGCCTTTTTCCCCAACGTCACCAAGACCCTACTTTCATTCTTTGGATCCCGATAAAAAGCCTCGACCGGCAAATTGACTAACCCCTTGCGCGAGATCCCTCGGATTTCGCGAATCTCAAACTCCTTGGGAATATCCAGATCCAGCTGAAAAACACCCGCCAGTTGAATGTCATAAATCGCCGAGACTTCGAGCTTTAATTTTTCCGGTTCAATGGCGACTTCGACAAGTTGCTCCACACTCACAAGCGGCTGGATCTTTTTCACATTCAGCGCCAAACCGAACGGAAGCGACGCGTACCGGTAGGCAAACTCCCAACTTTGTTTCTTCACGTTGCCTGGCAATTCGGCAACATCCATTTGCAATAGTCCAGTTTTTTTCTCGGTCTCGGCTCGAAGTCCCGCAGATAAATTGACGAGCACCACACCACTGTTCCGTGATACGTCGTCAACTCTGATTTGGGGCATGTTGATGGTGGTGTCATCAATTTCATCGATAAACTTTTCAAGCTCGACCGCCAAAATCTGCCGCCCAAGAGTTGGCTCGAACAGGTCAATTTTTATGGTCTGAGAATCGCTCCCTTGCTCGACTTCCCATTTTTTAACATTACGGTCAAACACACTCACCACTTTTTGGTCCGCAGGGACGTCGATTGAAACCGTCTTAATTTCCGCCCGTGAGATATCCAGCGAGATCGTGGCGCTGGTGCGGGCAACTCCCTGATCAATTTGAAATCGGGTTTGCGTATCGGCCGATACAAGTGCCGAAAGTCCAGATGCCCCTTCGGCTTTGGGCGTCCACATGATTTTGACTTCGGGAGCAGCCCCGACAAACGCGAGGATCTCGTCGCCCTGACCCGCGTTGGTCTCATCCGATTTCTCGTCAGGTATTTTGGACGAAGCAATCATGGGTTCGATTTGTACGTCAATGTCCTTTTGTCCCGTCCGGATGGTCCAGCGATTGACCGGAGCCTGAGGAGATTGAAACGCAACTGTACTTTGACCGCCATTTTTTGTGAGTGCCTTGGCGTATGAGAGGTTCAACTCGATCGCTTTCGGCTCGCCACCGGCGTGCGAAATAAGCAATTCGTACTGTCCGTTCTTGACCGAAACAACTCTCGCTTCTTTGTCGTCGATCGTCGCACTTCGAATCGCCGCATTGCTCAACCGAATAGGCACCCGATGCCAGCCTTCTCGTAAAAGCTCAATTTTTATTGTCGCATCGACGTTCACAATCTCCTTTCCAAGGGTTGCGGTGCTCTCAATCCCAGTGATCAACGCGCCTAAAGGCGCCGAGAGGTCAATTTTTTTCGGCTGGTTCTGTCGAGCCTCATTCCACAATTGTTGAAATTTGTCGTAAGGCAAAAACACGCCTCGACCATCTCGCTCGAATACTTCACGGAGCTTCTCATACGGTACGTAAATTGTCTGCTCGTTTAACGACCCCGTTTCGTCGTTCTTTGTCTCTTGCCCGACGACAACGCAGCAACTGAAAAACATTACAAGAATGAATGAATACGTCAGAGCGAAGAAATTAAGCGTTCTCATAGTTCGACTCGATTCGATCTGAATTTTATTGGGCGACGTCGGTTGAATTGACGATCGTTCGCTGCAGCAAAGTTGTTGGGCGTTGCAAGTAACTTATGCTACCAAGAAACAAGCCTCCATTATTACCGATACGCGAGCCGGAATAACGGTTGTTACATCGACGTTACAATGCGACCACTATTGATTGTACATTGAAAGGAGGTATCTGGCGGAAAACCGTCTCGAATTGGCGTTCAATTGCAACGGCCCCAACCCGATAACGAGGCACTAACTGCTTCGTTAGCATGAAATTAAAAACAAACGTCCTTTTTGGCAAAGCTCCAGCGTATTCTACAAAACACCGAGGAATTTCGCCGCTTCCGCCGTCTTCAGGTACCCGCTCATTTCTTTCCCTTTTTAGGGGGAGGGATTTTTGTGTCCTGCTTGCGCCGATGGGGAACAAAGTCTGCAGCAGAATGTAGCGAGGGTGGCGGGGCGTGCTTCAGCACCATGAGTTTTTGGCGACGGGAGGGAACGATCCTAGGGTATCGAGTTTCAGGCTGGTCAAAAAAAGGTCGTTGGATGCGACTTGAAAACGTTAACTCGGACCACGCTTCTTTGTTGGAATATCCCTAATCCATCCGCACGCGGCGCCAACTCCACCGATGAAAACACCCAGGGTTCCCAACAAAACAACCGGGCCGAGAAAACAGTAAATGGCAACAGGGTGGCTGGTTGTCATCCCACCGTTGCGTTGAAGGCTACCACGAACCGCGGATTGGTCAGCAGAGGAAAGGTCAGCAAATTTAATTGAGACAGATTCCAGCCAGCCAGCGGGGGGCCATGGACTCATCGAAAGTGAAAACCAAATCAACAGTAGGCTGCCGCCCAAGGAAACACCTAAAAAGGCGCCGAGGAGACCAAACATCGCAGCGGATGAAAAGACTTTCGCCGGCATGTCGATTTCAGTTGGCTCGTTTCCTAGACTCTCCTGCGTTTGCTGTTTTTTATTGTCGTCGTTTCGAGATAACTTGAATGCATGCCCACTGATCTTGATCCAGCCCATGGGATATCCAATCGCTCCCAATCCAGCTCCGCCAATCCACAGGCAATGGCGAACTGTCCAGTCACCCGGCAATTCAATCTGGTTGGACTGTATCAGCATGTCGACGAAATTGCCCAGCCAGCCGCCGATCAATGCTGTGGCGAAAATGACGATTACGTAAAGACAGAACTTGACGACTTTCCTTAACGTATCGAAGTTGGCCCGGCGGTGCCCGGGGGATATGCGACCGATAATATTGAACCTCCTCCATACGCATCGCCTAGCAAAGTAGATAACCAACAATGGTTACCCAGACGGATGGAAAATTCAAGCCGCATTCAAAAAACCATGACTTCTCAGAATTTTGGCCCCATTCGAATTGCCCTACAAGCTGCTAGGGGAAATCTAAACTTAATCCGCTTGACCTATGAGTTTTCATCTCAAAACCAGACTATCGAAAAAACACAATTGCCAGTGCAAAGCACGCAGTGAGACTAGGCTACTATTTTTAGTCCGCTGAAGTGACTTGCTAAGTAGAAATATCATCTGGGCTTGTCTTGTCTGATTCGTTCTTTCTCTGCAAACTAACACCGAAACCAATACCGATGGCAATCCCAATAGCGATGCCAGCGCCAACATTCCCCAGTGCAGAACCGATAGCTATGCCGACACCCATACCAATTGCGACACCCGCTCCAATCATTGTCTGATTATGAACACTTATTTCATCTTTCTTTTTTGGATCTGAAGTCAAAACAATTCTCCTTAACCTTTCGATGGAAAAACTTCTCTTGAGCTAACGCCAGAACTTTGCCATCAATTGAAACTTGTGGCGCTAGCTTGTAGTTCTGCTGCGGGCAAGGATGTCGACCGCTTCTTAAACCTAACAGCGTTTCCTGTTAGCAATACACTGCAAAGAAAACCAGACGGCGATCAATAAATGAGTGACTGTTTGACCATCGTCTGAGTCTTTCAAGATGTAGCTCGCAATCAGAATCAAGCCCGCAAACAAAAGCGCAAGAAAGATGATGAGAATGGATGATGTATTCTTTTTCATGGAACTCGTTTTACTTTGTTATCGTGATTAACTGGCGGGGCAGGTTGGTTAGTTGATTGGAGTTGTGTGCTCGACAATCCAGTCACCGATTTTGGACAACGCTTGTGGGTTAAACGTTTCCTGGATGGAAATGTACTCACCCATTGCGCCAGTTTCGCATTTTTGAAACAGGTGATTGAGCCCTTCGATTTCCACCATTTCAAAGTCATTGTTTCCGCCCTTGATCAATGCCTTTTGGATTTCGGGCATGTTTAGGTCAGGAAGGACTTGGGTATCTTTTGAGCCGATGATGGTAAGCACGGGACATTGGATATTTGAGAGTGCCGGGCGCGGATCATAGCTATGAAAAAACCGCATCCACTTGCTTTTCATTTTGCGGTTCAAGTTTGGAACCGCAGCGCGAAGGTTCTTCCCGGCCTCTTCTCTGATGGATTCAGGAATCGCCAGAATCACTGTTTCGATTGCTTGCTCAAGTTCCTTGGTCAGGTCCGCACCATCCTCTGCTTTTCCGACAACGGCAAAAACAGCACGGTTAACGGCAAGTGCAATTTCAATCTCTTCCTCGGGAGTACCTGCAGCGCGAAGCATTGCTTCGGATTGAGAAATAGAAATGGCGACTCCGTCCACTCCGGTCGCTGCCAACAAAGCTACAAATGCCACGTCGTCTCGCAGTCCGACAACCATCGGTGCGATCAGTCCACCTTCGCTGTGACCTGCCAAACCAATTTCATCCGGGTTGATGCGTTCGTGGGTCTTGAGAAATTCGACAGCTGAAGAGGCGTCACGGGCAAAGGCTTCAGTCGTCGCGCCATCAAATTTACCGGTTGATTTCGCAGTGCCTCGATCATCGTATCGGAGCACGGCGATTCCGCGACGACTTAAATAGTCCGCCAGAACCAAAAACGGCTTGTGCTCCATCAAGGACTCGTCGCGATCTTGGGGGCCAGACCCACTGATTAACACAACGACAGGATGTCGACCCGGTTTTTTGGGAATCGTCAGCGTTCCGGCCAATGTTAAGTTGTCCGCTTTGTTTTCAAACGTGACTTCTTCGGCATCGTAGGGGAATGGCCCGACAGGTCTCTGAGGACGGTTTTTCCATACGTTAACACTGTCATATACAGTCGATTGTTTTTTCAATATCAGCGGAATGTTGCGTCCGGCCTGACTCCAAGTCCCTTTGGCCTCATCACCAGCTTCGTTGAGCTCGCCTCGAAATGTCAGCTTTATTTTTGCAACATCGAATTTGAGCGTTTTGCCATCAACAGATGTAGTGGCTGGAAAACCGGTACGCCCCTCGGTGATGCTGTCAAAATAGGCGGCAGTTTTTCCCGAGGCCAATGTCACGATTCGAAATTGCATGACTGGTTTCATGATGCCCATCTTCAATTCGCCAACCCAAGCTTCTTTGAGGGTTTCCTTGGGATTTGCCTTGAGCGTGTCGGATTTTGGAGTGTTGCCGTCCTTTGAACCAGACGTGGTCAGTGTCAACGGAATGTTAGCGCCATTTTGGCTGAATGTTCCTTCAACCGAGGTTTTGTCTTTTGCGTATTTCCCGCGGAATTTTGCCCCGAATCGAGGAACCGTAAACCCGAAACTCTCGCTATCTATTTTGATTTCGGTCGCTTTTGCTTTCGCGTCTCCTTGATCGAGACTGCGCAATTCACCTGTGAATTCACCACCCTTTTCAATCACATCGATTTCAAGTCGCAGTTTGGCCCCACCTGCATTGAGCGTGCCTTTCCAAGTTGTCGTCGTGAATTCTTGAGAGAAAACATTAGAGGCGAAGAACGCCAGCCCCAAAATCAACGTGCAACGAGCTAGAATCATTTTTTTCATCATCATGTCATTTCTCCTTATCTGTTTATCGAGACGGAATTGATCGAATCCATGCGACTATTCATTCACAGTTGATTCGTCGTCCCACAATCTATCTTGGCCGCAAAAACAAAAATAGTTGTCACATACAACAAACTAGTATACAATATTATCTATGCCTAGCCCTAAATTAACTGTTAGCCAAATTCGCCAGCATTCACGCCAGCTCGTTCGCGAACTTGACATCGTCAAAGGCGCCTACATGGGGTCTGGATATACGTTTTCACAATGCCATGTCCTGTTCGAATTGTCGTCACACAATTCGCTCAACCTGATGGAGCTGGCAGACATCCTGCTGATTGATAAATCGAACACCAGCCGTACGGTCAAGAAACTGGTGGAACTGGAACTGGTTTCAGCGAAAAAAGTCACATCAGACAATCGCCAAAAGATGTTTAGCTTGACGTCAAAAGGCGAAAAGGCTTTGCTGGCAATTACAGAACTGGCCGACCAGCAAGTCCAAAAAGCGATCGAAAACCTGAATGAAGACCAGCAGCAAATGGTCATTCAAGGGATGCAACTGTACGCTGGCGCTCTTAGGAAAAGTCGCTTACAGTCAAAATACCAGATTCGTCGGATCCAAAAAAAGGATAACGCTCAAGTCGCTCGCGTCATTTGTAACGTCATGACTGAGTTTCAGGCTGTCGGTGAAGGCTATTCGATAGACGATCGAGAGGTGAGTGACATGTACAGCAACTATCGTGACGAACGATCTTGTTATTACGTGATTACTCTTGACGACGCGGTGGTTGGTTGTGGCGGGATTGCCCCTCTGGCCGGCGGCGGCAAAGTCACCTGCGAATTGCGGAAGATGTTTTTCCTGCCACAAACACGAGGCCTCGGGCTCGGACGAAGACTGCTGATAATGCTTTTGAATGATGCCAGAAAGCACGGTTACAAAAAGTGCTACCTTGAAACGCTTGATCGAATGTGGCAGGCAAACGAGCTGTACAAAAAAAATGGTTTCAAGTTGCTAGACGGTCCGCAAGGCAAAACAGGACACTGCAGCTGTGATCGTTGGTATCTACTGAATCTTTGATACGAGGTGGCTGATACGATCAGTGAGAAACGTTTTAAGTTTCTCGGACTTCAACATCTATCGGGAGTTCCGGCGTAGTTAACGACCCGCCCCTGGGACATTTTTCTTCGGTAGCCCCGGAAAGAAGCGATTCATTTTCTCGCAAGAATCGGCGCAGTCTTGACCTCGGCGCTGAAGCGAAGCGAGCTCGGTTATTGTTAGCCAAAGTCCTCATTTCATTTCTTTGACCCCTCGGGATTGCTCCACCACAGGTTAAAGGGAAATCAGTGGACGCTATGTGAGTGCTGTTAAAGCAATTTTGACTACATCTTTGAGTACCGCTCGACTCGCCGACGCCTTGTGCATGACGACGAGTCCATGCACCGTACAATTGAGAAAGCGCGCGATCGCGCGGGTATCGCTGTCTGGAGAAAGCTCACCTTCCTCCACCGCACGATCAAGTGTCGACTTGATTGTCTTCTCAACTCGATTCACCACCCCGTGAACAAGTTCGCGTACTTCATCGTCATGCGGAGCCAACTCGACAATCGAGTTGGTGACCAGGCAGCCACTACATTCTCCACTCGTAAGAAAATCAACGGTCTGTTCCATCGCCTTACGAATATTTCCAAGTGGCGAACCCGGCGCCTTGAACGCATCCACTAAATGTTGGCCATTGGAATTGATGTAATGCTCTGCCGCTTCGATAAACAATTTGTGCTTATCACCAAAAGCGTTGTAAAGGCTTTGCCGGCCGATTCCCATTTCCTCGATCAACGCGGCAAGGCTTGTGGCCTCGTATCCGTTTTTCCAGAAAAGTTCCATCGACTTTTCCAAAGCCTCTTGTCGATCGAATTCTGTCGGTCTGCCAACGTTCATCTGTTCAGTCTATGCATTATGGAACGAATGATCAATATAAAACGAATCGCATTTTTCAGGGGTGCGTCGCCGATGTGCAACGAGGGTAGCGCTGCGTCAACCGACGATGATGACCCCGTCGTTGACCAGTCGGCTGTCACCAGTGATTGCGCAACTCGCGAAGTCTTAGAAATACTTCCTTGGGTGTCGGGTCCTTGGGCATAGTTGGAAACAGGTCACGCAATTTTCGAATGACTGTCTTGCTGGTGAGCCTGAAAAATGTATTGACCTGGCATTCCAGCCCCAACGTCGTGACCAAAGGCTCGTTTGCATCGTAGGATTGCCTCACCTCCTGCAGCAGCGCCAACGCAATTTCGTTGTCCGGCTCGCGATCGACGGTAAAGCCCAAGTTGTTGGCAATGTAATCGTGACCAGGGTAGATCCGCGTGTCATTTGGCAATTCGGCAAGTTGCCCTACGAACGTATTGAAAAGCTCTTCGGGATCTCCACCGCCCCCACAGTTCCCGGCGCCCGCAGCGAAAATCGTATCGCCGCTAAAGAGGGCTGGAGTATCAGTCTTTGACAAAAGGCAAATGTGGCTCATCGTATGTCCAGGCGTGTCTAGAGCGAGTAGCTCCACCGTCTTGCCAACCCGGACTACATCGCCAGCCGACAAGCCGTCATCGATCCCCTCAATTCGCGGCCCAGCATCCTCATGGGCTAGAAGCTTCGCGCCAGTCGCCTGAATCATCGGAGCGTTACCACCAATGTGGTCAGCATGCTCGTGCGTGTTAAGAATCTGTGTGATCTCCCAACCCTTGTCTTTGGCGCAAGCCAAACACTTCTCGTAGTCGAACGGATCAATCGCCAGCGCCTCGCCCGATTCGCCACAGGCGATCAGGTAATGGAAGTTTCGATAGGCGTTTCCGGTCCAAATTTGCTCGACAATCATGTTTAACTATTCAGGGAAAAGATATCTGTTGATTGAGGGCGAACTAGCAACACCCCGGTTAAACTTGATTCACAGGCACCCTTTGGACAGCTGCAGCGGGAAAGGGCTCGAATGACATCGACGATCCCCTAAAATGACGAATTCGGACGCTTCAGAAACTCAATTTCTTCCTCTGTCGCCTCGCGAAAAAACTTGGCATGCACTGGCGTGCGTTCAGGCGTCTTTGACCTGAAGCAACGGCTGTAGCTCACCAGACTGGTACATCTCTAGCACGATATCGCAACCACCAATAAAGTTAGCGTCCACATACAACTGTGGAATGGTCGGCCAATCGGAAAATTCCTTGATCCCTTCGCGAAGCTCCATATCTTCCAAGACGTTGGCGCTGCCAAACTCAATGTTGAGATGCTTTAGAATTTCCACAACCGTATTTGAAAATCCACACATGGGAGCTTCTGGGATACCCTTCATGAAAAGCATGACGCGGTTGGTGCTGATGTCGTTCTGAATGCGCTGGGCGATCGTCATAACAAAATCTCCGTATTGTCTATAAAAAATAATCTATTTAGTAAAGAACCAGATCGCGGGGGCGAGCTATCCTTGAGCGCTGGCCCACTTTTCTGGCGTGTAAGTCTTCAGTGCCAGGGCGTGTAGATTACCTGCAAATGCTTCCTTTAGTGGCTGCATGACTTGCCGGTGTTGATCAATAAGCGACATGCCCACAAACGAATCACTAATCACCGTCGCCTCCAAGTGTGCTCCGTCATTCATTGGATCTTGCACCATCACTTGCGCATTTGGCAATGCTCTCAAGATAATCTCTTCAATTTGCTTCGTCAGATCTCTCATCCTGCGTTTACCTCCAACCAACGAACAATGTCACTAGATTCATAAAGTGGCTTGCCGTCAATCACCAGACAGGGAACCTGACCTTTACCACCAATTTCCAACAGCTCCTCCCGGGCTCCCGTCTCAGTCTGAATATCCCGCCGAGGAATCTCACGGCCCAAGCGACTCAGGCAATCCAACACTACGCGACAGAAGGGACACGATGGAAAATAATACAGCGTCAATTCGGGCATCCCGCAACTCCTGAAAACATAAATAACAAACGGATAATATTTTTCGACCGCTCAAAAATTCCAATTGAATCAAGGATGGACAGGGTCAACAGGTTGGACAAGATCCTTCCCTCTTGATTCCGTGAATCCACTCAAGATGCCTAGGCTCGCAAACCCACTCCTCGATCAAGCATCCAAAGTGTTAACGAAAACAACCCGACAATGAACAAAATAATCACGGCGAAGGCGAATCCCAGATTGATGTCGATCATCGTAGGGTCCAATCGGTCCTTCATAATACCGGATCGAAATGCACTCACCATATAGACGATTGGGTTAAATCTCGAAACTGTCTCCCAGGGCTGCGGCAGTAAAGTGATAGAGTAAAACACGCCCCCCAGATACGTCAGAGGGGTCAGCACAAAGGTTGGCACAATCGCAATATCGTCAAACTTGCGAGCCAGCAGAGCGTTAATGAACCCGGCGATGGAAAACAACGTTGCCGTGAGCACCGCAACGGAAAACGTGATGGGAATGCTGTAGATCGAAAGCGTGTCCACAAAGAACAAACTCACCAACAACACAATCGTGCCAATCACCATTGCACGTGCGATTCCCCCCGCCATGTATCCAAGCAAAACAACGGCGTTGTGCATCGGTGATATTAGAATCTCCTCAACGTTGCGTTGGAATTTCGACGAAAAAAATGACGACACGACATTCTGGTACGAGCTATTAATAACACTCATCATCACCAGTCCCGGCACAATGAACTCCATATATGGCACTCCGCCCATTTCACCCAACCGAGACCCAATCACCTTACCAAAGATAATGAAGTAAAGCATGGTTGTGATCACGGGCGGAACAATGGTCTGCGGCCAGATCCTGAGCAGCCGCGTAACTTCCTTGATCACGATCGTTTGAAATCCAATCAAATTGGATCGTAGTCGGGAGCTTAACGAAACGTCAGCAAATGTGTTGGATGGCATGATTCAATCGTCAGTGAAAAAAATATTGAGCGCGGGGCCGTAAGCTGTTGAGGACTCTTGGAGCCGGATGCACAAGACTGCGGAGTATTGAGGTAAACTCCGAAGTCCTGCGACCTTGGCTACCACCACGACCCCCGTGATTCCTGCGAAGAAAAATTGACAGCGTTGCCGGACGGTTGGTTCCGCGATCGATCCGATTCCATACGATGCCTGAGTTCGGACTTACCCATTATTTGGTTGACTCGCATTGGCTTCCACCATTTCGACGAACAATTCTTCCAGCCGATTCGCTTTGTTGCGCATGGAAACGACGTTGACGTTCTGTTGGGTCAAACTCTCGAATACTGCGTTGAGTGAGCGTTCCCGCGAAACGTCGATTTCCAAAGTTGTCGCATCCGTTAGCCGGTGCGAGTAACCGTCGAGCAACAATCCGGCTGGTGCAGGCGATTCCAAGTCAAAAATAAACGTCTCGATATTCAGTTTCGCCAACAAGGATTTCTTATCCGTATTCTCAATGACGCGCCCGCGATCAATGATCGCGATTCGACGACACAAACTTTCGGCTTCCTCAAGATAATGCGTGGTGAGAATCACAGTCGTTCCATCTTCATTAATCTCCTCCAGCAACGACCAAGTCGCCCGACGCAAGTCAATGTCGACGCCCGCGGTAGGCTCATCCAATATCAACAGCTTAGGCTCGTGGACGAGCGCACGAGCAATCATCAGACGCCGCTTCATTCCGCCGGATAGCATTCGGGCGATGGTTGCTCGCTTATCCCACAGCCCCATTTTGCGGAGATACTTTTCGGTCCGTTGCCGGGCAACGGACCGCGTGATGCCGTAGTAACCAGCTTGCTGCATGACGATTTGCTCGGGCGGCTCAAACTGGTTGAAATTAAATTCCTGCGGAACCAGCCCGATCTGCCGTTTCGCCCGCGCGGGATCCCGGTCCAGGTCGACCCCGAAACAACGAATCTTCCCGCCGGTTTTGTTGACCAACGAAGTAATAATTCCGATCGTCGTGGACTTACCGGCACCGTTGGGTCCCAGCAAGCCGAAAAACTCACCTTCTTCAACGTCAAGATCGATCCCTCGCAGCGCAACGGTCCCGTCGCGATAAGTCTTGCTAAGGTTCTTGATTTCGAGCGCTTTTGCGGTAGTTGACATGGGAGGATTATAGCCGAGCGATTGAACCTCGCAGGGCGGGTGATTCTAAAGGGATCGAATGGGTGTCAGGAACATTCATCGAAGGATGATATTACCCACTGGTCGTGTGCTGTAGTGTCGCAGAATTGATGAGCCCGCGTAACTCTTCCGCTTCGGATTGGCAAAGACTCATAAAACCGATCTCTCCGAGGTGTGTTGGATCGATTGACAATGGGACGAAATGGAATCGAACAGTTTTTCTGCGATGGGTAGCCCGCTTTCCCTTTCCAATTCACGAATCCCGGTTGGGCTCGTGACATTCAACTCCGTCATATAGTCGCCGATAATGTCGATTCCCGTAAACAACAGGCCCTTCTCGCGCAGCAATGGACCAATCCGCTTACAGATCGACCACTCCCGATCCGTCAGCGGGTGAACTTCGATTCGCGCGCCGGCGTCGATGTTGCCACGGTGGTCACCAGGGGCCGGGATTCGTGCCAGAGCAAACGGAATGGGCTCTCCATCAATCAGCAAGATCCGCCGGTCTCCCGACTCAACTATCTCAGGAATGTATTGTTGCAGCACCGTGTATTTCCGTCCGTAATCTGAAACCGTCTCAAAAATCACGTTGTGGTTTCCATCTTCGATAGCCGTCGAAAATACCGAACGTCCTCCCATGAGGTCCAGCGGTTTCACAACCACCTTTTCGTGAATAGCGATGAACTTGCTCATCTCGTCCAGCGAGCGGGTGATCAAAGTTGCCGGAACGCAGTCCGGGAACCAGGCGACGAATGCTTTTTCGTTGGCGTCTCGTAGTCCTTGCGGGCGATTCACAATCAGCGTGCCATGGCGTTCGGCTTGCTCCAACACGTAAGTCGAAAAAACGTACTGGATATCAAATGGAGGATCTTTACGCATCAGGATCACATCCAATTCCCCCAAATTGAATTCGACCGTCTCAACGATTTCGAACCAATCTGCGGTATCGTCAAACACTTTTAATTTCGTCAGCCGACCGCGCGGCATTGCTCCATCAAGCCAGATATCCGCCAGATCACCGCAATAGATTTCGTATCCCCGCTTTTGCGCTTCCAGCAGCATGGCCAACGAGCTGTCTTTATGAGGATTGATGTTCTGGATCGGGTCCATGATGACCGCCAGTTTCTTGTTGCTCATGAAAACGTTTCCTTACACATTGCCGCGAGGGCAGTATCAATATTTTCTCGCCATTGATCTGAATATCTTCGCTCTAAATCCTCGGCAAATGTTTGTCCCGTTTCGGCGGCCTTCTGTAACGGCAAAAGGTAGAGACTCTCATCTGCACCGTCCTCGTTTGGGATGTTACGGCGCTCTAGCCCTTGCTGCGCTAACTCAAGCATCCACAAAGCAAGCTCTTGCACCTTGCCATTTCGAAACGTCGTACCGAAGCCGTGTTTAGCGACGCCACTTTCTAACGAGTACCGTTCTTCCAGCGTCCAATCGCCAACGCGATCCCACGCGGCGTCCAGCGACTGGGGATCATATAGAATGCCAGCCCACAGTGCGGTGAGTGCCGGCACCCGTGAGATTGCATCGCCGGCGTCCGCTCCACGCATTTCCAGATATTGCTTCAAACGGACTTGCGGAAAAAGAGTAGATAGATGATTGGCCCAATCCGTTAACAATGGCCGTTGACCAGGCAAAATCGACAATCGTCCGTCCATAAAATCGCGGAAAGATAATCCGCTGGCGTCAAGATAACTACCTTCTCGATGGACAAAGTACATGGGAACGTCGAGCGCATAGTCGGTGTATCGTTCAAAACCCATGCCTGATTCGAAGGCAAACGGTAACGAGCCACAACGATCGGGATCCGTATTTTCCCAGATCTTGCTGCGATAGCTCTTGTAGCCATTCAACCTTCCCAGGTCGAACGGCGAATTGGCAAACAAGGCGGATGCGACCGGCTGCAGCGCAAGTGCGACCCGGAATTTCTTGACCATGTCGGATTCGCTGGAGAAGTCGACGTTGACCTGAATGCCGCTGGTGCGCTGCATCATGTCCAAGCCGAGAGATCCTCGCTGGGGCATCCATGCTCGCATAATTTCGTAACGCTGTTTGGGCATCCATGGGATCTGTTGTCGTGAATGTTTCGGCTGATGACCAATTGCCAAAAAACTCAGTCCCAATTCATCGGCCAGTGAGGCGAGTTCGCGATGATAGGATTGTGTCTCGCCCCAGACCAGATGAGCATTTTTTAAAGGAGCGCCGGATAACTCAACTTGGCCACCAGGCTCCAACGTAATCGAACATGCGTCTCGACGAAGTGCAACGGGATGGTCGTTTTCAAAAATCAAGTTCCAGCCATACTTCCCCAAGCGTTCTAACAGCGCCTTAATCCCCGGCTCTGGCCCGTCGTACTCTGCTGGGTAATAGTCATCGCCGCTGAACACAAACATTTCCTGTTCGGCCCCCAGACTGAACAATTCAGGAGACTTGCAACCCGCTGCAAGATATTCCACAAGCTGAGTTTTGTGCTCGACTACGGGGTTCTCGGCTTCACGCGATGAATCAGGGGGCATAGCGACCGGCGCCTTCGTTATCATGGTTCTTTTTTTCCTGGGATATTGTCACTCGTTAGTGACGGCGGCATGTCCGAGCGAAATAAAGTCTATTAATGTTTTCTAAGTTTCGGACATGAAGCCAAGCAACGTCCAGTGCGGAAGGTCTTTGACCGTCGCCGCCCCAATGCCCTATGTTCGCTTTTCACCAGTTGGTCAAAAATGCCAAAGAGAGACCCGAAGGCCTCGAGGACATCCCGATCTCTCTGTTGGGCGATGAACTAACAGTAACATTTATGGACTAATCGTTCAACAACTAACGACTAACATATGAAATTTCCGAATCTAATAACGAGTGCCAATCGAGTTTGGGCCCCCGCGCGGCGAATTGCGAGATCGCTTATCAGAGCGGAATCCGGAGAAGCCTGTTTCTTAAGGCGAAATTGCAATCCGACAATCCATAAACTGAATTTGAATTCGCAGGTTAACAAAAACGTTTATGACGATATTCACACAGGCGATGAGCAACAGCCAGAACACATACGTCAAGCCATCATGACGCAGGTACGATCGGTGGAAGGGTCGGTTGGAATTCGATTGGATTGACAACCTGGGTAGCGAACCAAGCAGCTTGATCGCACCCAGGTTAAGCTCAAATAAATTGATCTGCTTAACTTTCAATCAAAGATGGTAAAACGAATTAACCATGTAATTAGCGAGTGCTTACTGCTTACATTTAGTAAACGCGGCCTGAGCGTAAACTTCGTATTTGTTCGTTCCGCAGCTATCGTTTGAAAAAGACGGCATTACCCGAGTCGAATGCGGCAAACGGTATCGAGGATTGTTTTGAGAATAGCCGAACCGCTTGTTGGCAGCCGGGCCATTTCTTGTTGCGCCACGGTCCAAAATCGTCGATCACGATGATCCCGCCATGCACGAGGCGGGGATAAAAATAATGCAAGCAATCGAGTGTCGGCTGATAGAGATCGACGTCGATATGGACAAAACGATACTCCTGTTCCGGAACTTCGGACAGGACATCGGGAATCCATCCCTGAACGATTTTGATTTCCGGAAAGTCTTTCATTGTCTGCAAGACCCGTTCCACTGACGTATTCGTAAATGCTTTTTCGCCCCATCACTGTTTTGATTCTGCACCGTCTTGCGCTACGGGTTCGCTTAACCCTTCGTACGAGTCGATCATGAAGTGCCCCTGGCCGTGATAACCTGTCGCTCCGTTTGCGGTTTTTTCCGGATTTAGATAATTACAAATCAAAAATGAAGACAGGCCTCGAGCACTTTTGGTTTGTGTCAATGTAAGATTAACAATTGAGAGAGTCTAGCATCACCTAAAAACGGAAAATTTACTTCGACAGTAAATAACTTTCAAGCTAAGAACACTAGAGGCAGCCCACCCTTTGCCTCTGAATACTTCTCGCTCCGCTAATTTACTGTTATTGTTCTTTGCGAGCGTTAAGCTTTGGCTACTCTGATAGTTTACAAGTACTTAAAGGAGGGATTTTAATCCCCAACTGACGACTAACAGACAGGGGCATCCGCGACTTACAAGCTTGAAACACAAAACACGGCAAGTAGTTTGGTGTTGATCTGCTCTCCCTCTCGCCAATCTTTGAAGGCATTTGATATGAAGAAAATATTACTGATTATTTTGATGGCCATGATTTGCTTACCCGCTTACGCACAGCGTGGTGACGACGACAATCTCCCCAAGGGCAAAGTCTACGTTTACAAGCAAGCGAACGGCATAAACCGCGAAATGGAAATCTATTTCCCCCAAGGCAAAAAGGCATCTCAGAAGCCGGTCGCGGGCATCATCTTGTTTCATGGCGGCGGTTGGGGTGGGGGCAGTCGTGAGGCCTTTAGCTATCAGTGCAACTATTTTGCGAGCCGGGGCATGGTGGCCGCGACGGTCACCTATCGCTTACGAACCAAGGACGATAGGGCAGCCATGAAGGACGGGCAATCTTCTAAACGTGTTTGTATTCCCGATGTGAAAAGTGCGATTCGCTGGTTCAAGCAGCATGCCAAAGAACTAGGCGTGGACCCCAGTCGCATCGTCGCAGGCGGCGGATCGGCGGGAGGGCACATCAGCCTGCTGGGGACCACTAACCCGGGCCTCAATGATCCCAATGACCCCAAAGGAATCGACACCTCCGTGGCGGCTTACGTCTTGTTCAACCCCGCGCTTTCAAAGAGTGATGCGAAGGATCCGGATGTGGATTTTATGCAACATCTCAAGGCCGACTTTGGGCCGGCGATCGTCTTTTTCGGCAGCGAGGATAAGTGGATGGTCAACGGCTGGACACCCGCAGCTACAAAAATGAAGTCACTCGGCATCACCTCCGTCGATATGAGGATTGCCGAAGGTGAATCGCACGCTTTTTTTAACAAGCAGCCGTGGAAAGATATTACGCTGATTGCCGCAGATCGATTTCTAAATAAGCTCGGCTACATCAAAGGCGAGCCCACACTCCAGATGCCCAAGACGGGCGAGAAGCTAGTCGTGAAGCGTTAAAATCTGGGTCAATCAGTATTTGGCGGTTGCCTCGGCTCGGTAGTTTTCATCCACTGGCGTTTACTTAGATGGATTGTTTTTATTGGGTGTTTTAAATTTATGCGAAACATCTCACGAGGGATCGTTTTATGAAAATCACAGACCGTCACAACCCTTTATTTTAGCGTCAAGCTGAAAGTATTAAACGAGCGGCTGAGATGGTGAGCTGCTGCTGGGATAATATACGTGATGATATGACTGGTTTAATAAGTACGAGGAAAGGTGAGCGGCGCATGAATCCGTTTCATGTGGGAATGGATCTGCTTGCCGAGGCGCAGGGCGCTACATTTTTCAAAGTCACAACAACAAATAAGTTCGTTTACGGTTTTGCCTCGCAAAAGGACGGGCAGATATTGCTCTACCTTTTCAATAAGACCAAGGAGAAGCAGACGCTGGAAATGAAGCTTTCAAAAAGCACTGTCTCCAAGGCTCAAGGGAAATTGATGCAGGACACAGCAGACCATTGGGGAGAACTGGTTAACTTGGCCGTGAAGAATTCTGGCCAGGCATTCACGATCCCGTCAGTTTCACTCTGCTAGGTTATTCTCAAGTAGGCTAGCTTTTTTATATGCTTTCAAGGTGGGGCCCATTGCCGCCGGAGGCCTTCTCATCTCCGTCTACTTGCGGCATTTCAATAAAAAAAAGGCTCCGCCTGCCACTGACGATACTTTAGTGGAGGCGACCAAGAGGACTCCCAACGGGCCTAGCAGTTGCTGATCCCGCATTTAATAAGTTTGCAACAGCAACGGCTGGACAACTCGACTGAAAACCCGAGGCCACCGAGCAGTCTAAACTCGTTAAAGGTGGTTCAAGTTGGCTCGTTTCAATTCGATGATCCCAAGCGTTTCAGCTGAGATCCCCCGACGGGTTAAGCGTTTAAAACTCAGGCGTTTAAAACTCAGCTTGGAATTGTAAACGGAACAATGTTCCATCATCGCCTACGAGAATATCCGATGACGAATTGTTAAGCGGACTTCCGTCGAGCACTGTTACGTCAAACGAACATTTGAGTTTGTAGTTGTCCTCAAGCGGATACCAGTTGAAACCGGCCGCGTACTCCGAACGGTCTCCCAATAATCCGGCCACTTCCGAATAACGAAAATTAACATCTAGCTTTTGCGGAATAATAAACCTGCCGCCTTCGACATAGAATCCACGTTGCATCAGACTGTTAATCGGAATCGCTCCATCGGTTTCAAAATTCTCTAACCATCGAAAGAATACCTCCGAATCAAAACTCCAGCCTCGCCATTTTGCGGCAAAATCAACTCCGTAAAAGAAAACGTCAACACCAGAGACAGTAACGCCTGGGCTTAGTGCACCAACCTCACTCAAACGAGTCCCATCGGTCAATCGGATAAAGTCGGTCTCCGCGAGTGGATTCCCGAGAGCCTCTGACGTGATTGGCGAATAAACAAACGAGTGACCGAACCGAGTCAGCGGATCGCAATGGTAATCAAAATCAACAAGCTGACCACCAAAATCCCCATTAGGATCAAAATGCTGACTGAAAGCGTATGTGAGTTGGTCATCGGTCGTCCGGTTTGGCAAGTTAGAAGTTCGGTAGCCATTTCCAATCATGGCTTCATAATGCCCGGTCTCGCCAGTCTTACCTTGCCCCCAAATGCCAATGGTTCGGTCAGGGCGGAAAAAGTCATTGGACATCGGTCGATCAACGAATCGAGTTCGCCTTGCACCCAAAAGCCATTGACGACTGGCGGAAACTTTTCGTTTTCCAAACTGCACGCGAAAGCGATCGCTTAATTTCCAAGCCCACCAATAGTCAAAGAAGTCAACAGCGTGGCGGCCATCGGTATCGCCGTCGAGTTGGTAAAAGTAAGTCAAACGCGGATCAAGTGCAGTTCCTTTGAAGCTCAGACGAGCCCGCTCAATATCAAAAGCGTTTCGATTTCTTACCGGACGCGTAACCCCCGCATTGTTCGTCCAACTGTCTACGTCACGAGCAAATCCATGATATCGAAACTGAATCCAGCCGTTGATTTTTAAGTCAAATGGATTTTTCTTTTTGTCGTAAGGAAAAATCCCAAAACCCTTGTCGTAAGCTGCAAAATAATCCAACTTCTCTTGGGTCTTTGGGGATGTTGTCTCTCCAAGCTTTACCGTTTCACTCTCAGTTCCAACATTGATTACTTGTGGCTCAAGAATTCCCAGAGCGGAAGAGGAGACTGGCGTCGCTTCCGTTTCCTCTTTTCCAGAATCCTCAAAGGCTACGAAAACGTCTTTTTTCGGGGAAAAATTGTTGCCTGGTTGGTTCAAGTAACCAGTGTTATTGTTACCCCCAACGTAGTCTTTTCCAACAACGTTTGGACTGAAAACCAGTAGCACGATCAGTGACGTAAGAGCTCGAACTAGCATGGCAGTATCTATTGGCTGAACAAAACAAACGGCGTAATCGGGAGCGTTATACTAATCAGTAAACTCCCACGCCTTTTGTTTTTCTGTCGGCCAATTTGAGTCGAACATTCTGTTGAAATTGCCTAACCAGATCAAATCCACCGGAAATTGGCCAATCCGACGTCACGAAGTTCCATGCGATTATGGTTCAGCGACAAGTTCGCTAGCACATGGGGCAAAAAATAAAGGCTCGTCAGTTGGTGCTGACGAGCCTGTTTTGGTTTGAGTCGAGTAGTAACTCCGGCATTAGGTGGCAGGAAGCGGCGTGATGTTGGGATGCAATCTCGCGGGCGGCAAGCGGGCCGTCCTCGACCTTCCATTCGCCTCGCTTCACGATAAACTCGTCGACGAGTTCCAGGCTGCTGAAGTCAACCTCCTTCAAGAGCTTGCCCTTGGTAAACTTTGGCTCCTGGGCATTGCTCCCAGTCGCCAAGAACGCCAAACGAAAGTCAGCCAGAGAGTGATGGTGGGTAGGTGTTTCCTATTCATTGGGGATATAGCTTTCATTTTCGTTCGTCCACTTCGAACAGCACCACATTGAGCCTATCGGAGGCATGAAGTGAAGTCGTGATGAACAGAACGAGGAGGAAGGCTGTGTTTTTTCATGGTGAAATTTGTTAGATCGCGTTTCGGTTACTCGACCGTCGGATGCATCGACGCGCGCCAGGTGTCGAAGAGGGCGCTCATACCGAAGACGACTTCGGCATGCGCCGCGGCCACATTGTTTTGCTCTCCAATGTCTTTCTTCAGATCGTAGAGTTCCCATGCCGGCGGAGACGCCTCCGAGCCGATCTTTTCGTTGAGCCGGACGAGTTTCCAATTTCCCTTTCGAATGGCGCTATTGTGAATGTTTGGTTTGGGTTTTGTTTGACCGCCGCCCTCCCTGGGAATCCAACTGCGGTTTTGCCAGCAGAGCCACTCGTGAGGCTTGTTGCTTTTTTCACCCACAAGGTAGGGAAGCAAATCGACGCCATCTGCAGGCAGATCTTTTGGCATCATCAGGCCCGCTGCCGTCACCACCGTCGGATACACATCCGTGCTGGAAACCATCTCGTCGTAGACCTTTCCTGAGGGTACCTTTCCGGGCCAGCGCAGGATCATCGGCACACGCACGCCTCCTTCAAGGACGTCGAACTTGTGACCCCGAAGCGGCAGATTGTTGGCGTAGTTGCGCGAGTGGTGCGCATACTGATCCGTGCTGCCACCGCCGCCATTGTCGTTAAGAAAGACAACGATGGTGTTGTCGGCAATGCGATGTTGATCCAATCGATCGAGCACGCGTCCGATGCTGCGGTCCATCGCCAGTAACATTCCATCGTAGGTGCGGCGGTTCACGTCTTCGACATCCGCGAACGGTTCTTGGTCGCCCTCAAGCGCGTGCATCGGCGCGTGGACTGCATTGTAGGCAAGGTAGAGAAAGAAAGGCTTGGACCGATTCCGGTCAATGAAGTCACAGGCTTCGGTTCCCCATAGGTCCGTCAGGTATTCCGGAGCCGGAAACTGCTTGCCGTTACGAAAAACGGGGGTGCCCTTCCAGAACGCCGAATCTCCGCCCCGAATAGCTACTGACTCGTCGAAACCACGATCGCGTGGACCGGCGGTCTCGTACTGCCTCCGCTTGTTCCCACTAAGGTGCCACTTCCCGACGTGGGCCGTCCGATAGCCAGCATCCTGAAAAATCGCGGGCAATAACGTTTGGTTAAGGAACAACTGGGTCTTTTCTTCACCATAAATATTGCCATAAACTCCAAACCGCTGTTGATTTTGGCCCGACAACAATCCCATTCGCGACGCCACGCAAATCGGGGCGGTCACATAGGCATCGGTGAAAAGAGTGCCTTCTTTCGCGAGGCGATCGATGTTCGGAGTGGGAATCTCTGACTTTCCGAATTTCGGCAGATCGGAATAACCCATGTCATCTGACAAAATGAGGACGACGTTGGGCCTGAATTGTTTCGCAGGCTCTTTCGACTCGACCCGGCCCGTTGCCACGACGACCGCGAGCAGGAATGTCAGTGCGGTGAGTATTCGCATTAGGTTGTTTGTCTTTTGGGGGTTCTACTTATTTTCTGGCTGGCGAGTCTCACACCTTTACGGACCAGTGCTTTTACTTTGCGTCGCGTGGCAGCTCCTTGATGCGAATGTTTCGAAAGGCGACCTGGCAGTCATTGCCGTGATCCTGCAGAGCGATCACACCCTTGCGGCGCGACATTCGCTTGTCATCGTCGCTGACTTTGGCGAAGACTACACCGTTGATCTTTTGAGTCAGGGTGTTGCCCTCGGCGATGATTTCCATGGTGTTCCAACCCTGTGGCCGGCAGTGAGCAACGATCTCTTCTTTGGTGGCGACTTGGTTGACTGACTTTTTTCCGTCAGTTGTGATCGCAACCTCCTGCCCCGCAGTCGCCATGAAGAAACGCACCTTATGGGCTGGGTCTTCCTTTCCGAGGAGCGAGTGATGCCAGAGGCCCATCTTTTTCTGCGAAGCCACCTCGACCTGGTAACCGAAGACCTGGTGGTCGCCCTGGTCATCACTCCGGACTTGAACGCCGGAGTTGCCGGCTTCATATTTGAAGTCCAGGCGAAGGACGAAGTCGGAAGGAGAGCCCCCGCGCCAGATGATCCAGTTCCGGGTCTTCTCGGCCCCGGTGCAGGAGATCGCGCCATCCGCAACTTCCCATGCACCGTTGCGGTGATCCCACTGGTCGAGACTCTCGCCGTCGAAAATGGGGGTGAAGCCAGCTTCGTCGTCCGCCGCTGTATTCTTCTTATCGGGATCGGCAGAAAAACCGCCCACACCCGGAGCGAAATCCCAGGGAATCGTCTCCGCACCGAATTGTTCGAGAAAGGCTCCGGACGAGAAGGCGAGAAAGAAACTTTGATCGCCTGGTTGGTTCCGGTGTTTCGCGTAGACTTCCTTCATCCGGGGAAGAAGTGATTTTGCTTTTGGCCCCAACAGCTCGATTGCGCGGCAGGCGCGCAGGGCGCTCCACCAGTCGTCGAGGGCGGTGTCGCCAATGAGGCTTTCGAGGGCACGGTCGCGAGATTGAATTGAGGATTCGGCAAGCCAGGAGGCAGCTTCAATTCGGACATCGGCTGCGATGTCAGTCAGGTGGCTGTCCGCCAAGTCATGGAGTGCGAGATCGTCAGCAAAATCGACCCTCATTCCGAGGAGCGCCCAGTAGCGATCCGCGGCGTTCGGGCTCTTCAGATGTGTGACAAGAGACTCTCGGTTTCGTGTCCCGACGACATCGGCGGCTGCCCATGCGGCATTGAGATCAGGTGCGTGATTGGTCTTCCCCTCGATGATGTCGCGGATGGGCGCTCCCTCGTTGCGAACGTGGTCCCGCATCACGGATTCCGGGAGAGCGCCAACATCCAGAATCTCGCTGCGGGTTTTGGCGTAGGCTCCACGAAGGCGCTCCAGAGCGGCCTGCTGGTCAGGGTTGAGTTCGCCCGCGAGGAGGTTGACGATGTTATCGGGATCGGCGTTGCAGTCGTAAAATTCTTCGACCGGCTTGCGCGGACCGGCATAGGCTTGCTGTGGACCGGTGAGCGAGGCGAGATCGTCTTTTGCAACACGCGTGATGACTTTCCTGATCGCGCTCAAGTCGGAGAAGACGCTGGGCTGGTTGTAGGACAGATGCGGCATGTAGTTTCGGACATACAGAAACTGTTTGTCCCGCACGGAGCGCGCCGTCTCCATCACCTCGTCGACTCGATCCCGCGTACCGTAGACCGTCTCCCGCTCGGTTTCCGATCCTGGGCCCAGAAAAGGAATTCCCTGCATGTAGTCTGGAGTCGGTTGTCCGGTCAGATTCAACACCGTCGTTGGGAAATCGACGAAGCTGACGAGCCGGTCCAGACGAGTGCCGGGGGCTGCGGGAGCGAGGTGTTGGTATTTTTCCGGAAAGCGAACCATCAGGGCAACCCGCATTCCCGAATCGAGAAGGAGGCGTTTGTGCCGCGGCATGCCGGACCCGTGGTCGGAGTAAAAGAATACGATCGTGTCGTCGGCGATCCCGTCTTGTTCCAACTGGTCAAGGATGCGCTGAACGTTCTTATCCATCACCGAAACGCAGTCGTAGAACCGCGCAACTGTCTTTCGGACGAGTGGAGTGTCCGGATAGTAAGGTGGCAACGGGACGGCAGCAGGATCGCTGATCTCCTGTTTAGAAAGACGTGACTGGACGTGCTGCTGAAAAACAAAATAGGGCCAGACCATAGTGCGTGACTGGTGGGTCGTCATGTCGTTGAACACGGAGAAGAACGGCTGGCCGCGCTTCCGATCTTTCCAATGTGCCTCGGCAGACGACAGGTTCCACGACTCCTCGATCAGTCGCTTGTTCTCCGCACAGTTGTAATCGGTCTTGACGTTGTTCGACGTGTAGTAACCGGCCTTCCTGAGAAGAGACGGGAAACCTTTCACCCCCGTCGGAATGTGGTTCGAGGACCGCATCTGATGGGTCCCCATGCTGGCGTTGTACATCCCGGTGATGAGAGTGGATCGCGATGGCGAGCACACCGGGGAGGCGGCAAAGGCGTTGGTATAAAGGATGCTCTCCTCGGCGAACGCGTCGAGATTGGGAGTACGAGCAAAGCTGTCTCCGTAGCATCCGAGTGTCGGGCTCATGTCCTCGACCGTGATCCAGAGGATGTTTGGCACACCTCCCGCTTGAGCGATATTCGACTTCGCTGCTGCCTTGCGCCGATTGGCTCTCTTTGCCGCTTCCGCTTTGCGATCAACGCCCTTTGTCGCAGCTTTCGGTCGCACTTTTTTTACCGCGCGCCATTCTTTGCCGTCGACGGAAACGAGAATGTCGAACGAGACAGGAGCTCGGGCCATGATCCGGCCGCCGCGATCACGAGAGAGAACGACCCGGTCGATTGTCATGGCATTCGGTAATTCGATCTGTGCCCAGCCTGTATTCTTCGCGGCAATCCAGCTGCGTTCGTTTCCGTACTTGCCGTCGTTGAGGAATGCGATCTGGTGCTTTTCTTCATGACCATTCAAAAGCGAAGACGCCGTTGCTTTTGCGCCACCGGTATGCAACGCGAGGTTCTGCCGCGTATCGCAAGAGAAGACCTCTAGTTCGTCGATACAAGGATTCCCTCTGGAACTCTTGAGAACGTCCACCCGCACATATTTCACCTTGGTTGGTTCGAAGGTGAATGAGTTGGGCTGAACCGGATCGAAGTTTAGTTGAACGGTGAGCGCAGTCGGATCATCGGGGATTTCGGGAACCTCTGAAACCGCGAGAGATTCCGGCGAAGTTGGCGATGAATCAAGGCTTCGAATTTTGACGTTTCGCAACCAAAACGGTAGGCCGTGGTCCTGGAATCCGATGAATCCCTGCTTTGGTTTATTTCCCAGTCGCGGGTGCGAAAGCTTGACGTTGTTGACTAGCACACCGTTCAACCTGACTGTGACATTACCACCCACGCTGGTCACGATCATCTTATTCCACTGGTCAGCTGGCTTGGTCACGTTGGCCTTGGGAGCAACTCCCGGCAGGATGCCACCCGTGATGGCATGTGCACCAAGTTCCTTCTCTCCGGCCGAATCACGAATCTGGATTTCAATAACGGCCCCCACGGCTTGCTGACGATCCGTAACGTTGAAGTAGAGCCCGCTGTTGCCACCTTTCTCGTGCTTGTATTCAAACTCGCATTGAAAATCTTTGTATTCGTTCTTCAGCCACAGATAGTCGCCATATCGCTTCCAATCGGTTTCACCTTCGCGCGGTTGCAGATGAGCGACACCGTCGTTGCCGAGCGACCAGTTGCCCGTCGTCTCGAAATGTTCCTTCAAGTCGCCGCCGGCAAACAAATCAATAAAACCTTCCGCCGATGCTGCGCCGCTCGTATTCAGTGTCATCAAGTATCGAACGATGTGCTTCAGATCCTCAGGTCCGCTGATCAATCCGATTGGCATTAATGAAGTCTTGCTGGGCGCTTTCACATCAATTTTCGATTTTTCGATTGCTTTCAAGCTGCCATCCATCATTTGCAATGTGACGCGGTTCTCATCTTCGCCAGACAAGAATCCCAGAAACAGCTTGCCGTCGTCTTGCAGGATTTTCCACGACTGAAAGTTTGGCGAAACATCTTTACTTGGCGCGGCAACGGACTGGGCCAGGTACTGAGGCGTGAAACGTTTTGCGACACCGGCCAGCGACGGCCCAATGACGCCGCCACCTTGGCCGGAATCGTGACATGCGATGCAACTTTTCTTGAACAGCGTTGATCCGGTTTTCGCGTTTCCCTTTTTCCATGCCTTCGTCCAGTCGATCGCCTGGTAGTCCGGCGGCATCGCCTCGTTGGCAGATAGCTTAGCGCCTTTGGCGATGTCGGCTTTGATCTTCCGCGTTTGCGCCAAGCCAGGAATCCTTGAGGCGAGATCATCCATTCCCAGAGAGTTGGCAAAGACTGCCGCGGTCTTTCGGTGCGCGTCGTTGGTGTCATAGATGGACTGTGTGATCATGCGACCGATCACCCCGATTTCCGGAGCGTCAGGATTTGACGCAGCCGACTGTTTCCACCAATCCATCATGGGCAGGCCGCCGACTTCGAACCCGTGCTTTGCGGATTCCGTCTCGAGGTTCGACTTCGGATCGTCTACATAGCTGAATTCATTCAAGTGCTTCTTTGCCGCCGCACTGATTTTGATGCCGTCGGGGATCGTTCCGTTCTCAATCGTGTCGTTCCATTTCCACATCGCTGCCGCCAGTGCGACGCGTCGCGCTGGCAATTCACCCGTATTGAATTGGTCTTCAAGTTGGCTCCACTTCGAGTGTCTTCCAATCCAGCGCTGGGCCGCCTGACGAACAAGACTGTCGCTGCTGTTCGCCAGATTGATGACTGATTCACGTAGATCAGTTCTACCACCGGTTACTGGATCATTTGCGGCCCGCAATCCGGCAAGTTGCACAATTGGCGACTCACTTGCGAGCAGCGACTTCACTTGCGTATCACTTAACTGATGAAATCGGCGCAACACATCGGTGGCAGCGCTTGCTGTTTGTCCGTCCGTTGACGACATAGCGTCCGTAAGTGCAGCGACAACTCGTTGATCATCGTGCCGGCCAGCAAGCCACGCCAGAGAGTACCAAGCCAGACTGCCTGCTGGAGCGTTGAGAAATCGCGCGCGAACATCGTTTTCGCCACTCATGCCGCGCGAAATGATTTCGCGATGAGAGTTGAATCGCCGCTTCCACGAGGTCGATTCGATTTCATCGAGCAGCGTCGCGATGTCCGCTGTGGATGGGTCAAACGCATGAGTCTTCAGAGGTTTATTCGGATTCGAAATCACAACAAGATCTGTTTGCTTCACGGGTGACTTCTCATTTCGCTGCATGAAACAGATACTCGCAAACAACCGACCATCGTTGCCGGTAAATACCGCTACCGGACGCGCGGTTCCTTTGCCGACAAGCAGCGGTTTTTGACTGCTTGCGAACGACGCACCGCGAGGCGTAAGCGGAAACTGTCCTAGCTCGCGACTGCCCCAACGCGCAACCACAAGTGACCGTTGATACCTGTCACCCAAGTGATCTTCGTTGTAATAACAGGTGCCGAATGGCACGAAACGCCCCAGCGCCGGATCAATCGTTTCGATCAGGTCGTTTCGGTAAGGCTCTTTCGCTTGCAGCCACCCGCGTGACCACTGGTAGTGCGATCCTTCGGTTACATGAATCAATCTTCCGAAGGTGTGAAGCGCACTGCCTTCTTGGTCGTTGTCGTTGCCGAAAAGATTCCAATGTTCATCAAAATCCAGATCACAGATATTGCGTAACCCACGAGAAACCGTCGTCAGTTCGTGCGAGTTCGTGTCGTATCGAACAACACCACCCACACCGGTCCATGGCTTCTTGGTGGCGTCGGGCCCACTCAGGAATGTCCAGTGCCACACGTGCCCCGGATTCGTCTTTCGCCGAAACGGGCCAGGCTGCGGATCGCCAAAGGCGAGATACAGGCCACCATCGGGCCCCAGCTTCATGCCATGAAAACCCTGATGGATGTGCCCCAGTGGGATGCCCCACACGAGACGTTCGAATGTCACGTTGCCTGGATTACGAATCACGTTCGGAAGACGATAGAGCGCGGTGACCGTTAATACATAAAGGTCATCGCCTGAAACCTGCAACGAATACGCCCAGGTGTCTTTTGGCAGCGTCGTGATTGTCTTTCGTTCTTTGAAGCCACCTGTCCCATCCGCTTCAAACAAGTACACGGCGTCGCGGCCACCAACATAAAGGTTGCCGCGCGGATCCATGTCCATGCTGATGTAGAAAGCTTCGGGATCCGAATGAACCAAATCCAAGCTGAGTCCATCGTCGACGCAGCGATAACTGTCTTGACCAAATGCGGCGCTGCATGACGCCAGTGCGACAATGCAAATCAATATTTTCGTGTAGGTCATCTGCGGCTCAACTCCTGCGGAAACTTTTGGGACTCAGCTGGAAGAATTGACGTGATTTAGCAATGTTTGATGCAGCGTTATCGACACTTATACCACAGATTTTGTCCCGACAAACTGTTTTCAGGCTAGGCTTCGGGCGAGTTTTAGTCGAAATTCAAAGCAGCTTTGCGTATTTTTTGAACAGAAGTTCCATCGCCTCATCGGCCAAACCTTGTTTCATCCGACTGTCCCCTTTGAGTTGCAATTTGTGAAACAGCTCGTGAAACTTCACTTCATTCGCCGCAAGTACTTTTTGGGGTCAGATTTTGTCAAACTTCTTTGGCAACAGTCTGCATTGAAACGCTTTCCTGAATTGCTCGCTTTCGTTTTCCCGTGGCCTCTTTTAAGTTAGAAATTGTCCGTGGAGGTTTTTCCGTTTCTTGGCCTTCTGCATTAGCGGGGTTCGATGGCCGTGATTGGTGCGACCGGCGATACTCCAGCCGTTTTTCAGCATCGGCTAGTTTGTCGTCGATTTGGTTATGCCCGTGTGTCAACGGATGATCAGGATTTAAGTTTGCAAATTGACGCATTGGTTCAATGTGGCATTCCCAAACAGAATATCTTCATGGACAAAATATCCGGTGCAAAAAGCGATCGCCCCGGTCTTGTAAACTGCATGTAAATTCTCGAGCCTGGTGACATCCTGGTTGTTTGGCGACTTGACCGACTGGGACGATCGATGCGTCACTTGATCACGCTGGTTGAAGACCTGCGCGAACGCGGCATTGGATTCCGGCCTCTCAGCGAAGGCGCGATCGATACGACCACCGCTTCGGGAGAGTTGATCTTCAACATTTTCTCCGCGTTGGCCCAATTTGAACGGCGCTTGATTCAGGAACGAACCAAAGCCGGTTTGGCTGCCGCCCGAGGCCGAATGGGAGGCCGTCCAAAGACGAGTCCAAAAAACGCCAAGGTCAGACTGGCGAAAACTCTGTTGGCGGACAAATCCCTGGAGGTGGACGATATTTGTGAAACGCTGAAAATCTCGCG
>JAPKBL010000150.1 GCA_028823415.1 Mariniblastus sp. | reverse complement strand
ATCGACGAACCATTTGTCCAGCAAAGAAAAATCTCGCATATTTTAAATTCACGTGAATTGTTATCCCGTTCTACTCGATGGATCATGTCGGCTAGTCTATTGGCCGTTGGAATCTGCGTTTTTAATTATTGCCCCACCGTTCTCGGTGCCGATGGAGTGCAAGATTCGGCCAAACCGATACCGGTCTCAGATAAATTTAAGGCCCAAACCTCTTTGTTTCTGGCGACCTATTGCGCCGACTGTCACAGCGCCGATGCACAAGAAGCGGACTTGCGGTTTGATACAATCGGGCATGACATGTCGGACGTCAAAACGGCTCAACTATGGAGCGACATTTTCGCGCAGGTTCAGTTTTCTGAAATGCCACCAAGTGACGCGGATCAGCCCGCCGCGAAAGCGAAGTCACATTTTTTGAAACAAGTCGAAAGTGAGTTGATGCGGTTTGGCATCGGCTTTGGACTGGAAGAAAAAATGCTGCTTCCGCAGTACGGCAACTACGTCGACCATGCTTCCTTGTTTGACGGCAGCATTACGGAAATGCCATTTACTCCGTCTCGCCTGTGGCGTCAGCGACCGTTTATCTACGATGCCGTTTGGAAGAATGCCTACGGTCGAGCGCCTTGGTATAGCGTCAAAATTGGCGGCACGGGCAACCACTTAATCCAACGGGGTCCCCACAAAGGCAAGTTTCTGGCTCACCGTTATTTTGCGGATGCCAAATATGCCAATCCATTTTTTGAATTTGTCCATCACGCCTCGGGCTTCACTGACTACGCAACAATTGTGGCAGATCAATCGTCGTTGGAGGCCTTGATGGTTAACGCCGAAACGATGGCTGAGATTTTGACGCTCGGTCAGAAGGTTCGCGTTGTCACTCAAGTCAAAAACAAAGGAAGTCGCACCGGAAACAACGAGGCAATGTTCGTTGGCGGTGTCACGACATCGGCCAATGAATACCGCGGGCGGGTTCCGGTAATCTTTCGAAAGATCATGAATTCTGACAACGCCGTTGGCAGAATTGATTTTGACGAGGCACTGAACGTTGCGTTTAATCTGTTTCTGCGACGCCTTCCCCGTCCAGAAGAATACGAGCACTATTGGGACAACGTATTTCAAAAGAACGCCCCGTTGGGCAATACGATGGCGTTACAGGCTGTGCTGATGTTTGTGAGCCTTTCGCCTGAATTTGTTTATCGAATGGAGTTGGGACTAGGCGAAGAAGATAAACACGGGCGACGTTTCCTGTCCCCGCAAGAACTGGTCCACGCAATCAACTACGCCTTTCAAAATAAACCAGCTTTTGGCATTGATGAAATTGAGACGATTGACGTCTATACCAAACAGAGTGAAGCGCCGATCCGAAAAACAATGTCCACGCCAAACCCATCTTGGACAGCAAAACACAATCGGCTGGTCAACGAAATGAGAGACGGCACATTACAGACCCGGGCAGATGTAGAGAGAGTCGTCCGTCAAATGTTCAAGGGCAATAGAAGACAGGGTGCTCTGAACCACAATCGAACTTACCTAACGACTGCCAATCCCCGGATTCTTCAATTCTTTCGAGAATTCTTTGGTTATTACAAGGCCCATGAAGTCTTCAAAGACGTCGACAAGTTTGAAAAAATATCCGGATTCAAACAATTCAACTCCGGCACCGCATCGAAACTCGAGTACGACACCGACAGCCTGATCCAGCATATACTGGCCGATGACAAAAACGTGCTTTACGAATTGCTGACGACCGACAAAGTCATGGCGAGCTATTGGAACGGAGCCAACCCGGAAGATCAGATCAAACGATCCCGGGGACAAAAGACTTATGCCGAAACTCATCACTTGCAAAGCTATAACCTCGATCCGTTCGAGATGGCCTACGACAACAAAAAAAGCGGACAAGCCTTGCGAGCTTCCAAAGAGCAACGCTGCGGAATCCTGACCCAGCCAAGTTGGCTGGTTGCCCATAGCGGTAATTTTGACAACGATCCGGTCAGACGCGGCAAATGGATTCGCGAAAAACTACTTGCGGGCACCGTTTTAGATGTGCCAGTTACGGTCGACGCACAAATCCCGGACGATGAACACAAAACGTTGCGAGAACGATTTAGCGTTGTGCACGAGGCCGAATGTTGGCGTTGCCACAAGAAAATGAATCCCCTCGGAATGCCCTTTGAAGCGTTCAATCACGTTGGGCGTTGGCGCGCGGCTGAGAAAGATAAACCCGTTGATGTTTCGGGCGGAATTTCATTTACAGGAGATCGCTCGATCGAGGGGGAGGTTTACGGGGTGCGTGAACTGATGGAGAAACTGGCGGCTTCGGATCTCGTCAGACAAAGTTTTATTCGTCACGTCTTTCGCTTCTGGATGGGACGTAACGAAATGCTAAGCGATTCTAAAACGCTAATCGCGATGGACCTAGCTTACGTCGAAAGCCAGGGAAGTTTTCAAGAACTATTGGTCTGTTTACTCACTTCAGACTCATTCTTATATAGGAAGTAACAATACATGAGATTGTTTAACCGTAGAGCATTGCTCAAAGGTGTTACGCTCGGATCGGGCGCCGTTGCGCTTTCGCCGTTCATCCGAAGTATTTCTGCTGCCGAAACACAGCAAATCCCGAAACGATTCGTCTTTGTTGTCAAAAGTAGCGGCCTGCAAGGAGACTATCTGAATCCCGCCGGGCTAAGTCACCGGGGGGAGACTTTGGTTGATGCTCCGCTCCAAGGCCGCAAGCTTTCAGAATGCATGAAATCACTGGAACCCTTCAAAGACAAGTTAACAATCATTCAGGGCCTGAGTGGGAAAATGACGAACTCAGGGCACAGTTCATTTTATGGCGCATTGGGGGGCTACAAAGCCTCCGCTCATGCGCCTCCTTTGTTCGCCACAATCGACGGGCACCTTTCAGAAAAATTTCCGTCGGTGTTCAATCATCTTGGTTTCAAAATGGGCGAAGGGAGCCAGGGAACGACTTTCCCTGCGATTTCGGCTAAGGCAAAGGGAAAGCAGCTACCTTTTCAGCAGAACCCCCTCAGTGCGTTTGAGAATGTCTTTGGAAGCATTTTAGAGGGTGGCGATCTTAAGAAAAAGTACACCCGCACGGGAAACGTCCTGGACGCGATGTCGGAGGATATCAAGAAGCTCCAAAAGAACCTGCCAGCACAGGAACGCGAAAAACTGGGACATTATCTTGATGGCTTCGACGCACTCAGGGACCGTCGAATCAAGTTGGTCACTATGCAAAAAATGCTCAAAGAAAATGCACCTGAGCTGAATGACAAATACACATCGTCTGTCAAAACTCATCATCTTGAAGCCCACTTCGACATGGCGTCGGCTGCCTTGATTTCCGGTTTAACGAATGTTGTCACCGTCCACGCGGACGACTTAAGTTGCGTCTATTCTGGAATCGGCGTGGGCAACAATGTTCACGCAATTGGCCACGGGGCCGGCTACGCAACGCTCTCTTCACAAGACTGCCGCAACGCGATTCGAACCTTTCATATCGACCTAATCGCGTCGATGGCGGCCAAGCTCAATAAGATTCCCGAGGGAGACGGTACGATGCTCGACAACACAATTATTGTCTACACCAGTGACAATGCGGCCAATCATCATTCTTTCGGTCTCGATTGGCCAATGTTGGTTTTGGGTAATGCCGGCGGAGCGCTGAAGTCCAAGGGGCGTTATCTGGCGTATCCTCGCTACGGCACCCATAATCACAACCACACGATCTGCAATTGGTTCACGACTCTCTGCCATGTCGCCGGTGTCCCTCAGGACATGTTTGGCCAAGCGGACATGGCACTTGGGAAAGCGGAAAACCAGCATGGTCCATTGAACGAGCTGATAGCGTGATCACAACTTCCTTCAACGGTCGGATCTTTGCGATGCTTGGCAGGTCTATGTCAATTCCCAGCGTAATCTTTGTCGTTGCCGCAATTGTGTTCACGGCCACAGCCCAATCGCAATCACCAGTAGAAAAAAAGACCTTCAGCGTGGTCGATGCAACGGGTCTGTTGCTGACCCGGGCAACGGAGCTTTCCGATCAGGAGCTGCAACTCATTTGCACCGCTACCGATCTTCGGGAATTGAATCTTGCGGGTTGTAGTCGTTTAACCAATGCGGGGTTTTCATCAATCTTCAGACTCAAGGAGTTGGAGTCATTAAATTTGTCGCGTTGCCATCGCCTGACTGATGCGGTGTTTGAGGACGTTGCCAAACTGAAGAATCTGAATTGTCTAGACATAAGTTCAACGAAATTTAATGTTCCAGAAGTGGCTGCCTGGTTGAAAATGATGCCGAACCTGAAGGAGCTGTATTTAAGAGAGGCGACCAACCCCAAAACCAAAGGCCTGGGCGAATTGACTGGCCTGACACATTTGGATATTTCTTGCGAGCGAGGCCGAATCACAGATGCGGATCTCGCGCCTTTAGCAACGTTGACGACTCTCAAGTATCTTAACGCCAATGGCAGTCGAAATTACCACGCCAATGTTGGGCTATCTAATGCCGGGCTAAAGCATCTAGAGGGAATGACCTCACTTGAGTTCCTTGGCCTGTTTGGTCATTTCAAAGTTGACGCGAAAGGCTACAACCCGTTGTTTGCCAAATTGAAACGACTCAAGAAACTGGATCTGGGTTTTAATTGGCCGCTTAAGGGCGAAGAAATCGAGATCCCGATATCGGTCGTGCATCTCGATCTGAAAGAATCGTTTCAACTCCGTGATGACGCCATCATCAACCTCAAGAACAAATCAGCATTACGCACCCTGAACCTCTTTTATTGTTTAGAGCTAACTGACAAGAGCCTAGAGTCCTTGAGGGATCTTCCCCAATTGGAATACATGAATCTGGGGTGTATCGGAGCGTTGACCAATGAGGGGCTGAAGAACCTCGAAGCCAATACGGGGCTGACTTATTTGAACCTAGGCGACAACGATAATTTTTCCGACGCTGGGCTTGTCAGTCTTAAGCGAATGGTTGCACTCAAAGAATTGAATCTATGGAGCATACCCAATTTGAAAGGCGAAGGTCTGGAAGTCTTACAGTCATTGCCAAATCTTCAAACGTTGAATTTGGCTGATTGCTCCAATCTGACCGACGAAGCGCTCCGAAACGTAGGTCGCTGGTCGAAGATAAAGAATCTCTATCTCGACAACTGTACAAAAATCTCCGACGACGGGATTGGCAGACTCGCTCGACTCTCGGATTTGCGAGAGTTAACTCTCCGTGGTTGCCTCGGAATTACGGACCAAGGTCTCGCGAGCATTGGCAAGCTCAAGTCTCTTCAATACATTGTGCTTTCCAATTGCCCTAGCGTTACATCGGATGGCATCGCTGAGTTGGAACAATCGTTACCCAATTGTGAAATTGTAAGAGATTGAGTCACGAGACCGCGATTTTTTCATCCGCCCGAACGCACTATTACCGTCTGTTGGTTGGGTTCACCTATTTAACGTCAACACGGTAACGGTAAGTCGTGGCTTTGCGGAGCGTTAAGTACGGGCCGAGTTTCACGTATTGAGTCGGATTGTCCATTGAAGCAGGACGGTCAAATAGCTTTGTGACAGGCTACAAATTGCTGCTGAAGAGACACTTTGATGAGGCCGGACAGCGGACGATAAATGGTGCTAAAGCGCCAATTCATCGAGCTTCCTTAGCTCTGGCTTGGGGTTACCAAAATCAGAAGTCCACAGGACAGGGGCCTGAGATCAAGAGCGAATGCGCGCAGGTTGTGACACTTCTAACGATGAAACCCAATTGAATTCCAGTATATGTTGGCTTTTTGCAACATGCCGCCGCCTGCCCGCTGCCTGAGTTGTAAATTTCTGCAGTTTAAATAGACGGTTCTTCGGATCAGGCAATAAATAGTGGAAGGGCGATGTGTGATACTTAGCCCAGAATCAGATCTGAAATCAGTTTTCGAAAAGCGCTTTGTTTCGGGGGCTATTGAGTTCGGCCCAAATCGAGTTTGTACATCCTTTATGCCGGTGCCGTCTTATTCGCGAAAGATTTTCTGAACAACGGTATTTCGCCGGATAGTTTTTTACTCAGATTTGAAAGTAACGACGGTCAATCTTTTTGCATACCGCCGAATTGGAACAGCTATGAAGTTCACATCGCTAACCTTACTCTTAATTGGGGGCTGTATTGCTGCTCTGTATTGTGGGCAGCGACTTGGTGTTGAAAAAGTCTCCCAAAGAAAATCAATCTCGACGGAATCGTTGGACAACGGTTCGCTCTCTCAGGTTTTTCAGAAACTTGATGATGAACGCACCTCAGATTCCATCGCCAAAGGCACCGATGAATTGAGTGTCTCAGATAAATTGTTTTTCAAGTTGCCGGCCAATGGATCTCATTCAAGGTCGATTAGGATTTCAGAAGTTCAGCCATCGAATGCCGGTGAGGTGGTTGACGAAGATGGTCATTGTCCCGACTGGATTGAGTTATGGAATCCCTCCGCCTCCAGTTTTGATTTAACTGGCTGGTTTCTTACGGACGATTTGGATAAGCCGCGGAAGTGGAGATTTCCGGAAATGATCGTGCCGGCGGGGCATCGGTTTGTTGTTTATGCGTCGGGGCGAGACGTGCGGGATGCCTCTCCGTTGGAGACAAATTTTCGATTGGGTCAAAAGGATCAATATGTCGCGCTTGTCGAACCGGATGCGCAAACCATCGCTCAGATCTTGACGTTTGAAAAAATGCTTTCAAAACATGGTGTCAGCTACGGCCTTTCGGATCAGGTTTCGCTTCCGATGCTGTTTCCCACCCCAGGAGAAAAAAATGCGGAGCCTGGAACCGGGATTGTGGAACAGGTTAGATTTTCAATTAGTTCTCGATTGTTCGAGTCGCCCTTGTTGTTGGAATTGGACTCTGGGACGACGGGGTCAACGATCCGTTTCACGACTGACGGTACACTGCCCCGTCTGGATTCCGGAACGATCTACACGCAACCGTTGAAAATTAATCGAACGACTATTATTCGTGCGATCGCATCGGCCCCCCAAATGATTGTCTCAGAAGCAGTCACACGGAGTTACTTGAGCATCGACGATTTAATTGCGCAACCGAAGCGGCCTAACGGTTTTCCTAAATTTTGGAACGAGACAAAATCTGATTACGAGATGGATCCGCGTATTACCAGCCAATACGAATCTGGTGTGCGGTCTGCTTTTGCATCGCTGCCGATGGTATCGGTGGTTGCCGACCCCGAACCGTTATTGGGTGAGGACGGCATTTATTCCAATACATGGGAAAGAGGATTTGACTGGGAGATACCTGCATCGATTGAAATGTTAGGGTTTGCTGGTCAGCCCGGGTTTCAATCGACCGTTGGGATCCGAGTAGCCGGCAATGAAAGTCGCAAAAGAGCTTGGAAAAAACACTCCTTGAGAATTAATTTTCGGGCGCGTTATGGTCAATCAGAATTGCAAGCTCCGGTTTTCGATCAGCCTGGTAAAAATCGATTCTCTACATTGATGTTAAGAAGCACCGATGACTCCTGGGTGACCCATGATCGGCAAGTTCGCGACAACGCGCAATTTGTTAGAGACCAATGGGCTCGTGATACGCATCGCTCGATGGGGCGACTCTCCGCCCGTGGTCGGTTTGTTCATGTCTGCATCAATGGTCTCTATTGGGGTATCTATAATCTAATTGAGAGACCAGACGAGGAGTTTTTAGCTCATCAACTGGGAGGGGATGCGGCTGATTACGTCGTGATTCGATCACGGATCCGTAAACTTGATACCGATGCTGACGGTGAGGAGAGGTGGAGCACCGTGTGTGATCTGGCTCAAAAGGACCTGGAGTATCAAACTCATTTTGACGCGATTTGTGAATATCTTGATGTTGAAAGCTTTATTGATTACTGCCTCGTGTTGTTGTACGCCGGAGGCGAAGATTGGCCGCTGAATCGACACAACAATATGAAATCGTTTTGCCGACGGGGAGAGTTATCCCCGATGCAATTTTTAGTCTGGGATGCCGATTCAGCATTTGCGTCGGGTTGGAGTAACAATTCCAGTGATTATGTATTAGATATCAACAGTCGCAACAATCCACAGTCCTTTGAATCTCTATTTAATTCACTAAGCCGCAACAAGGAATTTCGTCGATTGTTCGAAGCTCGACTGAAATACTGGTCATCTGAGGGGCGTTCACTTGATGACAACAGGAGTCGCGATCGATACAAATCACTTCTCGATTCTGTGGAGCCGGCGTTGATTGCAGAGTCAGCCCGTTGGGGCGACGTTCAAGAATCCTCTCCCTACACTCCGATGGGCGCGTGGCAAGATCAAAAGAATCGGATCCTCAACGAATGGTTCACAAGTCGAGCTGAGCGGGTATTAAACCGAATGCATCAGTATTGGGTTGAATTAGATAATCGAAGCGACGATTAATCCTGAGCCTTGCCCGATTTTCGCCCGCGCAATTTTTCGCTGAATCTTGTCTCCGCGACTCATCGCGAACCAGACTGTCACTTCGCGATTGAAAAATCAAGATATAAAATCTACGTTCCTTTCTTAGTAGAATAGGAGGGGTCGTGATTGATGATCGTCGTAAGACGCCTGCCCGAGGTTTAAAAAATCTTGTGAATTTGAGCTGAATCAATGCAAGCATTGGAACTAATTGCCAATGCGATTCGTCATTAATGTTGGGCTAGGCTTGACTCGTTGAGTCGGCCCTTACATTTAAGGTCGTGACCCGATTTCGATGCGACAATTTCAACCTTGTAATTTTTTGGGCTGAATTCGGTTGCAGAGTCTGATGGTGTGGCATTGATGAGATGTTCCGCAACACCGAACTGTATCTTTCAAGGACGGGGTAAGAATGGCCAAGAAACAATATCTATATGTATCCGCCGGCGTCGCGTTAGGCGTAATCGTCCTGGGGGCTATCTCGGTTTACGGGCACGGCACCTCGGTTTCACCTCAGAGCCGAGTCTACAAGGTGTATAAAAGTAATCCTGAAAATCCTGATTTCGAATTGGCTCGCGAAGCGGTCGCGATGGATGGAAAAAATTCCTACTACACTTGGAATCAGGTTTCAAGAAATATTCCGGATGCGGTTAACAGTGGGTTGCCCGAGGGTTTTGATTACTCGCCGTGGGTTCCCGATGGTCAGATTGCCAGTGGTGGTCGCGTCGATCCAGATGAGTTTCCCGGCCTTACCTACAGCGGATTGGATCAGGTGAGTTCGGAGTGGCCAACGACCCCCGTTTTTTCGGGTGAAAAAATGTCAATCGATTTTTTCGCCACGGCGGTCCACGAACCCAGTGTTTGGGACGTATGGATGACGACCGCAGACTGGGATCCGAATACCGAACTCAATTGGGCACAAATGGAATTCTTGACGCGTCCCAAACCGGAGCTGGATGGCAATCATTACACGTTTGACTTGGATGTGCCGGGCGATCGATTGGGGCATCACGTATTGTGGATCGCATGGCAAAGAGACGATGCGGTTGGTGAAGTGTTTTTCTCGACTTCGGATTTGATGATATCAGCGGTCCCTGAACCGGGGGTGACGTTGTTTTCAGGTATTGCTGTCATGTTCTGTATGGCGAGGCGGCGAAGGTATAAAGGACCGCGAGACACGCGACCGCTAGGCGCCTCGTAACCTGGCTTAAGGAGATAGCGGGATTATCATGCCGCATGAATTTACGCGGGTGGCTGCTTTTACGCTGCACGCCCCATTCAACACGAGTCTAATATTTCGCGCGGTTTATCTACCCTCGGGTTAGCTACCGTTTCTAATTATGGGTGTAGCTCACCCTGCTCCATCGTTGCCTACTGTCGGTCCATCTATCAATGGGTTCATCATGCCTGCTGTTTAAATTGTTCGGCGGAAACGTCGCAATTCCGGTTTTATTTGCGTTTTTCGAAATTTTTTCCAACAATTATCTAACCGCAGCGAATTCACCTTGTCGCGTTTGTCGATGAAACAAGCGACCATGAAGAACGTCAGTGAGTGGCAGTAATATTGCGCTAACAATTTATTGAAATACTTTATTGAAATACTTTATTGAAATAC
>JAPKBL010000040.1 GCA_028823415.1 Mariniblastus sp. | reverse complement strand
TTGACCGTCTGCTGTTAGTCCCGCTGGCGAACGGGTGACTGGCAGGCGGCAACCAGAATTTCTTTGGCAAGAGTGCACCGAACCGCTAGTAGCCCAGTCGCTTTTCAATCGCTTGGGCCCGGGGGTCGAGACCAGAACTCTCACCGAATTTCGCCGTCCAAAAATTCGATTTAGACTTCTCTTCTTCTTCGAGATTTCCTTCGGTTTTGACTTCCGCTTCTTCCACTAAATCCGCCTCCCCGAATAGAGGCGACTTCCAATTCTTGGTCATACAGCCAACACTGGCGATGATTAAACAAAACAAACAAGCCATCGTGAAAAAACGCATCATGATCCCTCATATGTATTCGATTTTTCATATCGGAAAACCCCACTCGGCCCAAACGGCCTGCGGGACTATTCCAGAATCCTCCTAAGCTGTCCAGCCTGCTTTTTCAAACGACGAAAACTTGAGCGAATCGCAAATAACATACGTTTTTTCAAAACAACTTTGCCAGCACTTCCCGCGCCGTGATAAACTCAACCGTTCCCGAATCTCTCACCTGACAATTCCCAAACCTTTTTGGTAATGCTCCATGAACTTTAACATTCGAAAACAGTGTTTTTCAATTTTGGTGGTCCTCTTGCTGGGGTGCTATGCCTGCGCCGAAGATCGGCCCAATATTTTATTCATCATTGCGGACGATGCGTCTCGTGAGAGCATGGGAGTTTATGGGAGCACTTACGTCGAGACCCCAAACTTCGATCGAATTGCGCGAGAGGGAGTGCTTTTTACGCAGGCTTACAATTGCAATCCTAAGTGCGCACCGGCTCGGGCGTGCATTCTTACCGGCCGCTACTCTTGGCAATTGAAAGAGGCCTGTAACCACAATCCATTCCTCTCCGATGAATGGGCATTTTATCCATTCCTCCTTGAGGACGCCGGCTATTTTGTCGGCTTCACCGGAAAAGGTTGGGGACCGGGAATCTACCGAGGAATGGATGGCGGTCCAGCTAAATTTAAACAGTTCAACCCCGCTGGACATCCGTTTAACCAACGCACTTTGAGACCGCCCTACAAAGGGATTAGCAATGTTGACTACGCGGGTAACTTCGATGAATTCCTAGATCGACGACCTGCCAATCAACCTTTCTGTTTTTGGCTGGGAACCAAAGAACCCCATCGCGGTTACGGCAAGGACAACTGGAAACTCGATGGACGTGATTTAAATAAGGTACAAGTCCCAGCATACTATCCTGACAATCTAACCATTCGAGGTGACTTGGCCGATTACGCGATCGAGGTTGAATGGTACGACCGACACATCGGATTGGCCCTGCAGCAACTTGAACAGAGGAAACTGCTCGATGAAACAGTGATCATTGCGACCTCTGATCATGGGATGCCGTTCCCTCGGGTAAAAGGACAAATTTACGACGATGGATTTCACGTGCCACTTGCGGTGAGATGGGGATCCAAGATCGCTCCTCAAAGAACGGTGACCGACTTTGTGTCGTTTCCTGATGTCGCGCCAACCTTATTGGATCTTGCAGGCATTCCTCCTCATGCTCAGATGACCGGCAAGAGCTTCAAGCCGCAGTTGCTTTCAAAACAATCCGGACGAATTGACCCAGCGCGTAACCACGCACTCCTTGGAAAAGAGCGGCACGACATTGGCCGTACCGATGGCGATCGACTCTCAGTCTCTTACCCTTCACGGGCGATCCGAACCGACAACTATCTGTATGTACACAATTTTAAACCGAACCGATGGCCCGGCGGTGACCCAGAATTCGGTTTATTAAATTGTGATTCTTCTCCCACGAAAACATTTCTCGAATCCCTTTTGAAATCAGACCCCGATTATCGGTTTTATGAGATGAGCTTTGGTAAACGGCAACAGGAGGAACTGTTTGACGTTCTCAATGATCCTGATTGCATTGATAATCTTGCGACACAACCAATCTACAAGGATACAAAAGACCGTCTGTGGGGGCAGCTAAAGAGAGAGTTAACATCTCAGGAGGATCCAAGAATTCTTGGTGACGGGGACATTTTTGATTTCTACCCCAATTGCCGCATTGAGAGACAGCAAAAACTTTACAAGAAACCTAGCTACAATCCGGTTGAAATCTTCAATTCAAAATATGGAGACACCAATCAGTAGTCAAATATTTAACTTCGACTAATTTGCCGGGAATGCCTGTTACACTCGTTGATCCTGACTTTATTCACGCCCTTGCATTTGATTAATCAGTGCCATGAACCAAGACGAACTTTCGACACAACTTGACGCTCTGGTCGTCGCACCTCACCCAGACGACGCCGAACTGGGCATGGGCGGCGCGATTTTAAATATGCTCAATTCCGGTTTGAAAATTGGAATACTGGATCTCACCGATGGAGAACCTACACCTTACGGTTCACCGGAAATTCGCTCACGAGAGACCGAGGCCGCAAGCCAAGTCCTTGGAATCCGTTGGCGCCACAATTTAGGCCTTGCCAATCGCAGCCTTGAAGCAACCCTTGAAGCCCGCGAAAAACTGGCGGGAATTTTTCGCATCACGAGGCCACGCTGGATTTTCGCTCCGTATTGGCATGACGCACACCCGGACCACCTTGCTGCAACTCAACTCGTTGAAGCCGCCAGGTTTTGGTCCAAACTTTCCAAAACAGAGATGCCTGGCCAGCCGTTCCATCCTGAAAGAATTTACAACTACTATTGTGTGCATTTAAAAATGCACGCCAATCCGAAATTTGTCTTGGACATCAGCGAACACTGGGAAAAAAAACTCGACTCGATAGCGTGTTACCAAAGCCAGTTTGTTAAAGGACGAGAACATCTCAACCCCCAATTCCTAGAACAGATTCGCGACGAAGCTGCGTATTGGGGAAAATCAATTGGGGTGAAATACGGCGAGCCATTTACATCCCGTGAGCCTTTAGGCATGTCCGACCTTGGGTCTCTGATTTAGTACCGCCTCGGACACTCACAAAAAGGCAAACAAAAAAGCCGCGGTAAGTCCGCGGCTTAATCTCATCTAAAACCAATTTCCCAAAAAGGAAATTCGTCCGAATCCATCAATTGACTTTAAACCCAGATGCGATCAATTGCGTTCGGACGGCCTCTCGCATCACATCCCCAAGAGTAGAGTCCTGACCTCCGTTGGCCTTGGCTAGGCGAGCTTTCTCAGCGTTGACATAACGAATTCTAGCCAGGTTCTGCTCGCCAATTTTTTTCTGAATGGTAGCTCGTTTGTTGGCCATGGTCTTCAAGTAAGAGAGCCGATCTTTTTTTGCCATTTTTTGCATTTTGTCCGGTAGACAGTGTTCCTCCACTTCCGTCAAAACATTTTTGTTGCTTTTATAGGTGTCAACCAAATCGCGACCTGAATTACTGTAGAGTTTACCGGCTTTGGTTACCGTTCGAGAAATTGAATTTGATCCTGCATTAGAATCCTGTGCGAATTGATTCTTGGAATAACCTCCACGCAAGCCAACTTCACCGAACCAGAGATAGGTGTTGTTTAATTGACTGTTCAATTCGATGATGATCACGTCTTGGGGCGACTCGATGTGGATGACTTTGCGGTTTTGATCAATATGGAGATACTTACCACCGCCCGTCACGGCGCCGTCTTGCCAAAACTCGCGGATTCCTTGGTTGTAATCGCCACAGTGAATCGTGTTGACGACGACTCCTGCCGCAACTGCACTTGCACATGCTTCTTTGTAACTTTCCGATCCCTGATCGAATGGCTCGTTTCCGGCAATGAAGATCGCTTTGTAGGAATCCGATCGGCGCGACCAATCCAGTTGCTTCAACGCATCTTGAATGACCGTTCCACAAAATTCGTTACCGCCATCGGTGCTGAGACTGAATAACGCTTCGGAAACAACGTCGAGATCATCGGTCAGACCACAGACTTGGCGAACATAACCTTCACTCGCAGGTAGGCGATCATTCCCATATTCGAAAACCGAGACTCGGAAATAGGGAGTGTCGCCGGATTTTTCCGCTTTGGCGAACTCCTGAACAATGTTCCACAACTGTGATTTCGCTTGACTGATAAGCCCTTGCATTGAACCTGAAGTGTCCAACAAAATCGCGACATCCATTGCCGTTCGATCTGAATTGATTGCCGACGGTTTGATTAACTCGCTTTTCTTAACCGTAATGGTGACGTCCTGAGCGACCGAGTTGGACTGGCCAACTTCAATCGACAATGTCCCAACCGCCAATGTCATGACGATAAATTTTAGAAAGCTACTTCTCATTGGAATCTCCTTTGGTGAATCTTCATTCGTCTTTTCAAACGACCTATGGAGATTCTACGCATGAAACATCCGTTGATGAGGTTCTAAATAATTGCCCGTTACAATCCAGTTACACCCCCGACTCCAAAGGCGGAAAAACAAGGGGGATTGAATCATTACTGGAAAGTGCTGGCACAGCACTCTACCTGTGTTGCCAATATTTCCGCGGGAATAATTGCCGACCAAGTTGCAGAGTTCCGAGAATTAAACTCCCTTCGTCGAGCAACAATTGTGCAATATCTTCGTCAAGGTCCGATGAATGAAATCGAATATTTTAACAAAAACGGCACCCAGTTATTGATGCCTGACTAACACTTCATGTGACTCGTATGAAACTAGGACCCGGCAATCTAAGCCACAAATGGGTCATCGATGGAGTCACTCGGCTGAGTGAACCACTGCGGTCCGGATTCGGTGAGGTAAAAGTGATCCTCTAGTCTTACCCCGAATTGGTCGGGCAGAACCAGCATTGGTTCATTGCTGAACACCATTCCGACGGACATGGGCGTGCCTTCGCCCCGAACCAAATTGGGGCCTTCGTGAATATCGAGGCCGCATCCATGTCCCGTTCGATGCGGTAATCCCGGCAATTCATAATCGGGGCCAAAACCGGATTCAAGGAGAGACTGCCGAGCGGCAGCGTCCGCGTCTTCGCAGGGCACGCCAATTCCGGCAGCGTTAAATGCCGCCAGTTGCGCACGTTTTTCCGCCGCCCACGCGGCTCGCTGGTCTTCGCTTGGATTCCCAAAACAGTAGCTTCGTGTGATATCAGAGATGTATTCATGTAAAACACAACCAGTATCCATCAACACCCAGTCATCTGTTTTCAATACCTGGGGGTCCTTGACGCCATGCGGAAACGAAGACGCGACGCCGAATAAAACAATGCAAAAATAAGAGCCGGCCGGGGCTCCAACCCTGCGATGAGCTTCATCGATAAAAGCCTCGACCTCCGTCGTCGTAATCCCTGGTTCGAGGATCGACGCGGCAGATTTTAGAACTGCCAAAGTCATTTCGTGCGCTCTTTGGATGATCGCGATCTCAGCGGCAGTTTTTATACTTCGTAGAGACTGTGTCACTTTCTGCGCTAGCTCAAATTTAAATTCAGGATTCGCACTGCACAACCCAGTCACCGTATAAAACGGTGTCGCTTCATCGACGAGGACCGTCCCGCCGCTGATGTTGCGGCTGATCATCGCCTGGTGAAAACTTTCATAGGGGCTTTCATGTTCGTGCCATCCCACGATTGGGGCTTCAAACATCCAATAATCGCGGAGTGTATCGAGCTCAAAATTCGGTGCAATATAGAACAGCTCTCCCTCGGCGGGGATCACAGCGGCCACCATGCGCTCGCTCGGGCTCCACCGAAGACCTGTAAAATAGAATAGATTGGTGCTGGCGTGAAGATAGATTGCCTGTACGCCCAAAGATCTCAACGCTTGCTGAAGCCTTTTGATTCTTTCACGGTATTCAGGTTCCTGGATCGGGACGCAACCGTCAGTCATATCGGTTAACTGATCCAGCGCTTCTTTTCTTCGTTTTCCGCCAACACCTACAGTCATCTGATCGCTCCCAAACAATTATTGAAGCCACCATCATACGGCACTGCGCAATCAGAGATCACCAGTCTACTCAAATTTAATATCATCAAGATAGAACGTGAGAGGCTCGCCCTGCCCTGCTAGAGAAAAGTAGAATCCGGTCTTTATCCGTTGCAGGTCCTGACCGGACAGGTCGATCGTAAATTGTTGCCACTGATCGGTAAGCTTGACTGCAATCTCTTTCTTTGCGGTATCAAAATACGGTTCCTCGCGGCCAATCAAACCCACTCCGAATTTCGATTCCTCGCCACCCTTCTCTCCCCGCGCCCAAAACGTTAGTTTCGTGCCCCCCGTCAGATCAAATCCACCGTCCACAGCGCCCCAGTCGTTGGCTGGACTCTGCCACACCACTCCGGCCCACTCATCACCACGGCCATAATCAATTTTTAGACAAGTTTTTCCAGCCTTGGGCAGAATCTCACAATCGACTACCAGTTTCAGAGAATCATGAGAGCCCATGTATCCCGAGGGCGTATATTTTTCTTCGTGCATTTTTTCGTCATAGATCACCACTGGCAAAGCCGCCTTCATCGCGGGTTTAATTTTTACAGGTCCGCGAACGCGAACGGGCAAGTTTGCAACAGCCCCTCCTTTTTTCCCATCATCCACGTAAGCATAAATTCGATACAGTCCGCCCGACTCTGGCATTTTGATCTGAGCGCTGGTCTTGTCCGATTTAAGAATATTTTTTTGATACGTCGTCGGCGCCGCTTGGAAATCCCCACCGGTCACGTAATTGGAAGACTCATCGGTCATGACCCATTCGACGTTAACTGGATCGCCGTCGACGTCCATCGCCGCCATCTCAAAAACAACCGTTTCACCGAGCTCAACTTCATTTTTTCCCTTGAGTTGGAATTTTGTAATCTCCGGACAGCGATTTTTTGGTCGTTGTCCCGTCCAAAGTTCCATCATCGCATCGACACTGGCAGTTCGGTTTCCATTGGGCAAAAGCATTCCGAACCACGTCGCTGTGGCTTCTTGTTTGTGCCCCCACAAAAATGCATACGAACCAAGGCATTTTTTTGAATCGGCTTTAAAACTACGGTAGGACTTGGCGTAATGATCGGCCTTGTCCTTACTGGATGGTTCAAGGATTGCGTCGAGGTTGTTTTTAGAAACTTCCCAGGTGCCCACTGGTCCGAATTCGGTAACCACATAAGGTTTAGTCGATCCGGAATCTGTATAACGCTGACTCAACGAAGGACCACCACCGTAAGAATTAATTCCAATCACATCCACGCTTGGACAAAACTTGTGGATTGCTTCTAGCTTTCGGCCGCCAATTTCGGCGATTACGGTCATGACGGGATGGGCGGAATCAATCTTTTTGATCGCGCTGGCGAGGTGCTCAATATGTGACCAAACCGCAGGGTTTGCCCCTTCACCTTCCATTTCGTTACCGACACCCCACATGAGGACAGCTGGATGATCCTTCAGTTCTTTGACACACTCCATCACCATGTCGATTTGTTTCGCCATCGAATCATAGTCTTGATAATTGACGCCGTGTCGCTCGTGGCCTAACCAAATGCCGACGGTCACCGAAACGTTCTTAGCATGAGCTGCATCTAAGTATTTTCGTATGTCTTCATTGAAGTGCCAGGTCCTCAATGAATTCGCACCCGTCGTCGCAAGATCACCCATCGGTCCGTCGCACCCGACGCCGTTTATGTAGTAAGGCTTGCCACCCCGGAACAACTGCCAACCCGAATCCGTTTGTTTTAATTCTACCTGAATCGCCCCAGCATCCTGCCCGACCATCAATTGCGGAAAGAGGCCCAAGAGAAAGAAAACCGCTGCAGTCAAAGTCGTTAAATTCATATTCATTTTTTTGAGCCGCTGGTTTTACTTATTAAATGGGAATGTAATTTCAATTCTCTTAACAAACGAATCACGTGAAAACAAACGACTCGATTCTGTTGGTGAAAGCTTTAAATCAGATCGTGTGATGTTGCCGTCACCGGTGACAACCGTAAGCTCACGCGCATCTCCGTTATTATAAATCACCGGAACCTGACAAACAGTGAATGCAAATTGGCCAGATCGCAGTGGCACAGTTAACCAATTTTGATCCACATTGAGGTATTCAAACGTCGAATCGTCCTTAAGTAATTCTTCGGCTCTCATTAACGATGGATCGAACGAAACGCCCCCCCCATCGATTCTCAGCCCAAGTTCATAAAATCTCGCGAGAATGTCCTCCTTGACCTGCCCAGTCATCCCCGGCTGTTGTGCGCCGGCGTGTTTGGGGGTGTGAGAATACGGATCGGTCGGAATAGCACCGTACTGTTGTGGCGTTTTGCCGACACCAATACCGCTGCTGATGCTGTCGTAATGAACGCGAAACCTCGCCAACATCTGCTGATCTTGTTCCAGGCCACTGCTTGCGGCGGCTTGCGCTTTGCCTAAATAGTAGACGACTGCCAGTTTCAATTTTGAGACCATGTGCCAATAAATTGAGCCGAGGCCCTCGTAGGCGAAGAATGTGCCTGACCGACCGGTGAATGATTTGTGGTCAAACACAGATTCAAACAGCCCCAGCAGGTCTTGGCGTTGGGATGCGACTAGCTCACTCCAGTCGAATTCGGCCTGAATCGCATTGAGTCGCTCATTGAGAACCGACGCGTTTCGGATGTCTCCGTTAAAGTGCACTGCGCCCTTCTTGTCCCGTTTGAAAATTGTCTCATCCCCTGACTCAAGCAATTGACAGATCAATTTTGACTGACTCACTTGTTCTTCCGAGATCTGGTTTTTCTCCGTAAATCGTGGAAGATCGCGATCCGGGTAAAGCATGTAACTTTTTTGATCGGCGCGGTACATTTCACTACTACGCAATGCGTCGAGCACCATCAGTGCCGCGTCCAAGTCAAGTAATCCCGAGTTCAAAACGGCAACCTGACCTTCGAGCATCTCAAATAATCGATTAACCGACAGGGTATCCTCGCCAAACTCGAGAACGTTATACGAATGATAAAGCCCGTCGGCCCGCTGATTCGATAATATCGTGTCGTCGAGGTATCGAAGGCACACGTCAAATAGGTCATTCAGTTCAACTATTTCAAAGCCAATCTTTTCTCCGCTAAAACCAACGTCATAAATAGTCTTGCGGTACGCATCTCCGACCGCAGATAAGCGATCGACAAAGCTCCTCCGATTCTTGGGGTTCCATCCGCTTTGAATTTCATCGACGTGCGAATTGAGGACGCTCAGTTGGCTCCGCAATGCTGTCGCAACTTCGACCGAGAGCACAAACCCATGGCAGTCAACTTTTGAAATCCAATCACTGAGAAAAAAGAAATATTTCCGCAGTTCACATGTCGTAACAACAGACAAACCGCTTCCGACCAACGCATTGTTTGCATCATTCCATTCGGGACGTTGCGTATTCATCCAGATCCCGCCACCGGGAACTAAATTGAACATTTTGGCTAGCGATGGAATCAACAGTTTCTCAAGAAGCGATGCGTGGATTGTCTCTCCATCGCACCGAAGCAGCTTTCCGTCCTCGCCGTTGGCTTCAACCTGTTCGGTGATTTTTCCGTCCAGGGCTTCATCAAAAACAATCGTGTCTTGAGGGTCTGCCAATATCTCGGCATAACTTTTTATCCGATACGGTACGTTGGCAAATGAAAAACTCTCCTTCGCCAACCACTGAGTCATTTCCGTTGGGAAATAGTCGCGGCATCGTTCCAGTAATCGCTGCAGGTATACAATCTGGTGATCGCCCCAGTAGCCGATATTGCACCAGGGATCATTAGAATCCAGCTTTTCCCACTCAAAACCATCATTGGTGAGGCGATAAGGATTGTGTCCATCGGCCGTTGAGGCATTCAGAAATCGAAAGACCATCTTGGGAGCGAATTCTGGATAGGAAACCGATAACGCTTCCCAGTTCTGGAAAATATCGCGCCAATTGCCTTGGTAGAACAGCTTCTTCTGGCCACTTTCGTCCAGCACTTCAATCGAAAATTCATTCCATGGTCGTGTAGGATCTCCGTGGCGCCGACTGAAGGTCAATGGCAAATATTCCAAACATATTCGTAACAGACATGGATCATCCTGCTCCCCGACCTGCCGTTCTAAAACTCGGTTCTCGATCGAGTCTGTGAGATTGTTCAAAAAACTAAGATTGCGACGGTAAACCTCTCGATTTGTCGATTCGACATGAGTCATGAAATCCTCTTTTGGAATTCGGTAACCCGCTACTGGCAATCCTCCCCGCATTATATTGTAAAGAACATTCGACTGATGCCGCACTAGCTCTCGTTTGTTCGCCCCCGCTTGAAGGCCATCGGACGATGCGATGTAACGCCTCAATTGCTCATCACATGCATCCACATCTGCTACGACTTCCGCGTCGACGCTCACACTCGACTGAGCCCATTGATTAAGATCAATGACATCCGATTGATCCAGGTCCAAATTGGCCACGATCTTCCACTGTTGCTCACTACCTGCCGCTAGATCAATTTCAGCAACCTTTAAATAAGCGCCTCGAGAACCACGAACATCCGATTCTGCTTTAACCAATCCGCCTAGTCTAAACTGTTCAACTTGTCGGGAGCTCAATAATAATCTAGCACGCTCGAGCCCGGTTGACCAAACGACGGTAGCCCTTAGTCCTTCGTTAGGTTCGGCCCGATCCGAAGGAATGGAGCTGAGATAGTATATTCCCAAGTCTGTGCTTTGGAGTCTCTCAGACCTTTTATAAGCATCACCAAGATTACTAAAACGCATTTGAAATGTTGGATCAATGGTGGCGGGCAGGATGTTCTGAAGCCCATCAAGAATAGTGCATGATTGTGGAAACGCTGCATCATTGGAAAGACACGACTCGCGTACAAAACCAAACTTCTGGCTGAAACTCCAGGAGTAACGGTAGGTCATTTCAAGGTCGTGATTGACCTCCTCGAAAATGATCTTACTTCCGCTTACGTTTCGATAAAGCGATTGAGAAATTCTCGAGTCCGGTGCAGAAGTCCCCCCCATTGGCGACCAATGAACAGGTTCACCATCGGAGCGTTGAACTCGGACAATGGTCAAAGAACCCGTGCTCGATGCTCCATCGATAATTTTGTCCGCGCAGTAATACGGAAACAAGCTCTTGCTGGAGTTCTTTCGCCCCGCAGTTAACGCACCATGGCTCGTGATAAACATCCAATGGTCAAATGCGCTTACAATCGAGAGGAAAAACTCGTTCATCTTTTGAACGTTAGTGATTCGGAAAAATTCCTCTCCACTTAAGTCGCAGTAATCACCGGAGACAGCCTGTGTAGTGGGCTGAATCATTGATTGGATATTCAAAAAATGCTCTCGAGTTTCAGGAGTAATTTAATGTCGATCAAAGCTCGGCATTTTGTAATTTGATGCGATCCAAACCGAGTGATCATGTTTATATTCAAGGGTAAGTTCGGCCGTAACTCAGCAGGATCGGCGTTCTCAGTGTTTCGCCTTCAACGATTGTGTTTTGGGTACAATTCAGCTCAAATTGAAAAACTTACGGTCTTCTTTGGAAGTGCCGGACTCTTCTCCCACGCGGCTGTCAAACTTCGAATATCTCTAAAGTCGCCTAGAAATTATTTAGAGTCGAAAAACAGACGCTTGAAACCGCTTTCATAAATATACACAACAACGCGTCTGAATTCCAGCCTTTAAGCTCAAAATGAACCAGAACAACCTCCGATATTAACGTTATGGACCAGAAAAAAATAACTATTCAGGATATAGCGGAGTGCGCGAATGTTTCTAAAAGCACCGTCTCTCGTGTGCTCAACAACACGACACCTGTGGACGGCAAGAAGCGGGAAGCGGTCTTGAAGGCCGTTAAGGATCTTAATTTCGAGCCCAACTCGTTCGCCAGTGGTTTGGCGGGTGGCAATTCAATGATCATCGGAGTGCAGACCCAAAAAATTGGAAGTTCCTTTTATGATCTAGTCACCCAGGGCGTCATCCACTGCCTTACCGGCACCAGATACTCACCTATTTTGGTGGACGGAGTTTGGGATAAAGAAATCGAACTAAAAGGTATCGATACCCTGCTGAGAAGACAGGTTGACGGCCTGATCATTATTGGTGGCGACATCGACAAAAAACACCTGATTCGTTTGGCCGAGAAAAAACCGATACTCTTAGTCGGGCGGGAAGTAGAGGGTCTCCAGGATCGCTGTCTCTATGTTGATAATTTCGACATCGGTTATCAAGCAACAAAATTCCTGATTGAACTGGGGCATCGGGCTATTGTCCACATCACAGGAATCAAATCCCATCAGGATTCGGTAAGACGTCTCAATGGTTACCTCCATGCCCTCGATGAAGCAAAGATTCCCTATGATAAAGGCTTAGTCTTTGAAGGTGCCTTTGACGGTCCCTCGGGAGTCGAAGCGATTGATACTATCCTCGGACGTGGCAAGAAATTCACGGCCGTATTTGCCGCCAATGATATGTCCGCATTTGGGGCCAGACTGGCGCTTTATCGCAATGGCATCGACGTGCCTGGTGAAGTCTCACTGATCGGTATAGACGACCAAACCGAGGCTACCTATATGACGCCTCCCATGACTAGCGTCCGCCAACCGGCGTTTAAAATGGGCGTCACCGCCGGAAATGCAATGCTCGACTTGTTGAAGCATAAAGAAATTGAACTTCCCAAACAGTCCGTTCAAATCAGCGTCCGTGAATCAACCGCCAAAGCACCGCTTTAAAAGTTTGCCATAAAGATTTACTGATCGTTAATAAAGAATTGTTATAAAATACTCCGTCGGATCACGTCGTCAGATTTTGCCGAACGCCCTCGGAACGCGCAAAAAAATCCCCTCGCCAAATTTAAAGTTTGCCAAGGGGAATTTTTTTAATTCAATTTCGGGTGATTTTTAAATACCCATTTTTGCGAAATCTAAGTTTAATTTACCTGATTTCCGTTTTTGTCAATCTTAGGTGCCGAACTGTCTTTTCGAGCATTCTCTTCCGGTTTGTGTTTGCCTGAAAAGTATTCGTCATAAGTGCCTTCGTCTTCGACGTCTTCGAACACTCCGTTACAAAATCCAATGCGACGCGAACCGTCGATACCGGTCGTTTCGAAGGCGACAGGCTCGTAACATCCGCGTTGACTTCCTTTGATGCCCCAACGAATCTTGATCTCTTCGTTGTCTCGCTCACTAATAAAGACCGATTCGATGTCGCCCATGTCGAATCCCATCATGTCGAGATTGTTCGAGATGTCGGGATCATTCAAAAACTTAACAAAAGCAGCCTTGTTCTTTGGCCCTTTGTAGTTGTTTTTTTGCTGAAACAGGGCGTAACTACTCGCGACACGCATGACGTTGTTAGAGTTGATTTTACCGACAACTTGTTCTACCGTGTTCCCACTTCCACAACCTGAGACGACAAGAATGGCAACCATAGCGGCGGCTAAAACGCCTCGAATTGACATTGTTTTTTCCATAAACCCGACCATTAATAGTTTCTCCAAAAAAAAAGACTCCGCATCCAAAAGGTGCGGAATCCGAATTGACTTAACTCTTTGATTTACAAATCACTTATATTGTTAATTGAACCGTCAGCACGACGTCCAACCTGATCAGCGATATAGCCGTCGATGTTATTCGAGATTGCCGAAACCGAACCATCGCCAATTGCGAAGTTGGTAGTTCCAGGGTGAGGTGAACCGAACGAGTGCTCGTTGTGATCAGAGTTACCACGACGCCTGTCTGCCGGAAGGCTATCGGGCCAGATGTATGCACCGCTTGCCGATTCCATGAAACCGCGCATGTTTGGCCAGTCGGCGTTGTGCATCGCACCGGGAAGATCCCACCAGTCCCAACCACTTGGCGGTGGGCTGTATCGTCGAGCGTCAACGGACTTTTCACCAATCATGAAAGTGTTCGAAGACCCATCGGTGACAGCGCCAAATCCGATTTTTCCAAAGTTTTGGTAAACTCGGACTCCAGAATCCAGGTAAGAGTTAAACGTTTTCGCAATGACACCCCGCCAAATCGTTTGGGCTTCAGGCTGTGTCGCCGGTTGATCTTGCCAGTTGAAACCGCCCCAGCCAGCTGGGTAACTTCCACCGAAGTTCCAGGAAGTCATAACGCCTGCGTAGTCACCGAGGAAGTAATCTGCACCCCAAGACTGAATGCCGCGACGATCACCACGTGATGGGCAGTGAAAGGCAGGAACGGTGCGTGACAACATTTTGCCAGGTGATCCGTCAGTTCCGTCGTTGATACGCTGGTCGTAAAGGTTATTTTGCTCCATGAATGGAAGCACTTGGAATCCCCAACCCCAGTTCTCACGATCAACTGCCGAACGGAACTGAGTACCAGGACGATCGAACCCCTGCGAATGGTCACCCGCAGACGGGAAATACTGGTAGGCGGACTCGTAGTTTAAAGCAGCCAAAGCAATTTGACGCAACTGATTCATACAAGTTGTACGACGAGCCGCTTCGCGAACCTGCTGAACCGCAGGCAACAGCATACCAATCAGGATGCCGATAATCGCAATCACGACAAGCAATTCGACAAGGGTAAAACCCTTACGAAGATGTCTAGTTTTCATGGGAAACCTCTTTCGTGGGACAAAAAATAGAAATATTCACCGCATAGTTTAAGCACGTTTAAATTACCGCCCTCAAAGTCTGCGAAAGCAAGCGACCTCTGAAACCGGTTTCAGAGAATATACAGGGTCAACCGCATTGATGAAGCGATAATCTCACTAAACAAACCGTTTTTTGAAAAATTTCCTACTATAAGCATTCCTTTTCGACCGTTGACTTCAACTCAAAGCAATCAATACTACCCTTGTCCAATTTCTTTAAATCCTAAACCAACCGAAATTTCTTGCGTTTTTAGATTTTGAAACAATTTTTCAAGCACTTTAGATGGCATTGGGAAAATCAAACTGGGGCACATCGAAAACGTTAATGGACGTCATTCTTGCTTTGTTTTTTTGTCCCGTTCTCGCGACAACCTTTCTGTCTTAAAAAATAAATTACGTTTTCCGTCTGAAAATCGACCACACGGGCGAGACTCTTCGCTGTGGCGGCTCAATCCAGCGGTATGGAGGTGAATAATGAGCTTCTTGGGGAACAAAATAACATGAAATTGCCCAACGCCGTTTCTTGCTTTGTGGGCGTGGGTCAATCGCTTGAAGCGCTTAATCAGTGATTAACGGGATTAATTCTCCGTTTGACGCCCAGTAACTTGAGAGTTGTTCGCGTTCACCGGCGCAAGAAAATCATCGTCAAAAAATGACGCGGTGGCTTGGGGTCTGAGAAACGACCGAAGTTGACGCCTACCCTCAGGAAGGCGAGGTTTTTACAAGCGCCCGACAAAGGCTATTTCTTTTTTGGGCGAAAGGCGATGATTCGAGCCGGATCGGTTTCCAAAAAACCGCCCCCGATTAAATCAAGACAGTAGGGAACGGCAGCAAATACTGCGTCAAGGCACTCTGCGATCGCTTTGGGGCTACCCGGTAAATTAATCATCAACGTACCGCCAGTTTCGGACGAGCGAATTCCCGCTACTTGCCGCGATAGAATTGCGGTTGGGACTTTGGTTAACGACACTTGCCGCATCAACTCACCAAATCCGGGCATCATTTTATCGCAAACCGTTTCAGTCGCCTCGGGTGTGACATCTCGAATTGCAGGGCCGGTTCCCCCAGTGGTGACAATAAGGTCGCATTTCTCGACATCAGATAATTCAATTAGGGTTGCCTCAATTAGGCCCCGCTCATCTGGAATCACCGACGATATCAGTTCTATTTTGGACGTCACGGTAGCTTTAAGATATTCGACAACAGCCGGCCCGCCGCGATCCACATACTCGCCGCGACTCGCCCTATCAGAGACCGTCACCACGCCAATTTTTGTTGCTGAATTCATACCCAATCCTGTTTCCCTTGGTTTGGTCTACTAACTAAATGGCGACTCTGACTCGATTGCCAAACAGCCGGATCCCGCCAGCTACTTATTTGGATGGATAAATTTCACCCATTTCTAATTTTAATGTGTCGAGAGATTTTGGTTGATTTAAATCGTAACTAATCGTTGAAATTGTCACCTTGCCCGCCGCCAGGGCTTGTGTGTCGGTGAGAAACTCGGACGGCTCGGGAACCGGAAGATTAGTGGACCAGAAATAGGGTCGTCCCTTGGGATCACTTCCCGTATCAAAGCCATAAGCCATCGGATTCGTTTCGACAGGAACCAGAACAACTTCCGGTTCGATTTCCGGATACTGCGTCAACGCGATGGAAGGGATGTTGATATTGACGACGGTTCGTGGCGGAAGGTTGATCTTCATGACGCCATTTACCAACGGCCAAACTAATTTAGCGGCCTGGGAAAAGTCCATCGATTCTGAACTTTCCAAGCTTATTGCAAACGCTGGAATTCCGAACGTAGCAGCTGCCAACGCCGCTCCAGCGGTGCCGGAGTGTCCAACATTGATTCCTGCATTCAAACCTCCGTTAATTCCACTCAATACCAAATCCGGCTTCCAGGGACAGAGCTCATGAATTCCTAGCTTGACGCAATCGACGGGCGTGCCATTAACCGAATAGCCAGGAATATGATCATCCTGAGAGTCGAGATTGCCCCCTAACGCATGTGGAAACAAAGGAGACAAAAATGTAATTGCCTGACTAACGCCGCTTTGTTCGACACGCGGCGCAACCACAAAAACCTCTTCGCATTGCGTTCTGACCTGTTTCGCAAGCTGGATAATCCCTTGGGAATGGACACCATCATCGTTAGTAATTAATACTTTCATTCGCTGGATTTCCGGATCTCAAATCGTAAACTGCCAGATAAACCGACAGTATACGTAGATATTTTAATTTCGATACCGTGTCACCCTTACTCTCGAGGGCCGATTCAGCCCCCTCTGAAATGCATATTCGTTCGATTTTATCAACGCTGAAAACGGTGTGGCCGAAGTTCTTAACTTCTTAGCGATCGGTCGTTGGAAAACCGGCATGACATTCGTATAATCCGAGATTCCCAGCCCGCCCTCAATTAGCGGGTTTTGTTATTTAATTCGCAACATTTGGACAATTCGAATGTCACCGGCTACCGAAACAATCGCGAAATCAAATTCTGAACGGATCCTCGTTTTGGACTTCGGATCCCAATATGCCCAACTGATTGCACGTCGCGTCCGCGAACAGCACGTCTATTGTGAGATTGTTCGCCACGACATTACACCGGCGCAAATTAAAAAACACTCTCCAAGCGGGCTAATTCTCTCTGGCGGGCCGAGCAGTGTTTACGAATCGGAGTCTCCTAAATGCGACCCGGGCATCTTTGATTTAGGCATTCCCGTTCTTGGTATTTGCTACGGGATGCAACTCGCTTGCGATCACCTCGGAGGAAAAGTCGAAAGCACGAGTACCCGTGAATATGGCCGCGCTATCTGCAACGTTGCCACCGACGACGTTCTTTTTCAGGATTTTCCCAAAGAAGCTCAGGTCTGGATGAGCCATGGAGATCAAGTACAGAAGGTCAGCGATGACTTTGCCCCACTGGCCAGCACCAGTACCTGCCCGGTGGCAGCAGTAAAACATCTCAGACTCCCCGTTTATGGACTTCAATTTCATCCCGAAGTCACCCACACGCCCGAGGGTGCCACGCTTCTAAAAAATTTCCTTTTCGAAGTCTGTCACTGCCATGGCAACTGGAAGCTTGAGAATTTTGCCAATGAGGCGATTGATCGCATTCGTAAACAGGTAGGAGACTCTCGGGTGATCTGCGGTCTCTCCGGAGGAGTTGATTCTGCCGTCGTCGCCGCACTGCTCTTTAAAGCAATCGGTTCGCAACTTTCCTGCATCCTCGTCGATAACGGACTGCTTAGAAAAAACGAAGCCGAGCTAGTGACCGAACAGTTTTCCGACCACTTCAAAACCGACTTGCGGGTTGTCGATGGAGCCGAACTTTTCCTCACAGCACTTCAGGGCATCACCGACCCGCAGGAGAAACGGAAAAAGATCGGGCACGTTTTCATCGAATGCTTTAAAGCCGAATCTGAATCAATCGAAGATGCGACCTTCCTCGCCCAAGGCACGTTATATCCCGATGTCATCGAAAGTGGAGCCGCTCAAGACGGCCCTGCGGCCACGATTAAGTTGCATCATAATGTCGGTGGTCTCCCCGAAGAACTCGGTTTTGAACTGATAGAACCACTCCGCGATTTATTTAAAGACGAAGTCAGACGACTGGGAATTGAGCTTGGACTGCCTGAAGAACTGGTCTGGCGACACCCATTTCCAGGACCCGGCCTAGCCGTCCGCTGTCTCGGTGAAATTAAGGAAGAGAAATTAAAAGTACTCCGAGAAGCTGACGCCATCGTCATTGAGGAGATAAAAAATGCAAATCTTTATCGGAAAACATCCCAACTGTTTGCAGTTCTTCTCCCCGTCCAGAGCGTTGGCGTGATGGGCGACGCAAGGACTTATGAAAATGCATTGGTGATACGGTGTGTCGATACCGATGATTTCATGACCGCCGACTGGTCGCGGTTGCCCTATGATCTTCTCGCCACCATGTCGACCCGTATCATCAACGAAGTCAACGGCGTAAACCGCGTCTGCTACGATATCAGTTCCAAACCGCCGGCAACCATTGAGTGGGAATAAACGCTCCCCCACTTTCCAAAACACTCTCTCAATTTTTCACTCAAACAGATCATTAGAATTAAAAACATCTCCAATGAGTAAGCAATACATTTTTCAAATGGTCGACATGACCAAAAAGTACGGCACGAAACCAATCTTAAACAACATCTGGCTATCTTTTTATCCAGGTGCCAAAATTGGCGTGCTGGGCCGCAACGGTACAGGCAAAAGTACGCTGCTTAAAATCATGGCCGGGATCGATAAAGAATATGACGGCGAAGCCCGGTTAACCGATGGCTTTACCGTTGGCTACCTCCCTCAGGAGCCCCATTTAAATCCCGAGAAAAACGTCTGGGACAATGTTCAGGAAGCCGTGGCCCCGCGTCGAAAACTACTCGATCGCTATAATGAGTTGAGTGCCAAGTGCGCCGAACCACTCGACGATGATGCGATGCAAAAAGTCTACGACGAAATGGCCCGGGTTCAGGATCAGATTGAAGCATCCAACACATGGTCTCTGGATCACGAAATCGAAGTCGCGTTTGAGGTTATGAACTTGCCCCCCAAAGACGCTGATGTGGCTGAGTTATCCGGAGGAGAACGCCGCCGCGTCGCACTTTGCAAACTCCTTCTGGAAAAACCGGATTTGCTGCTCCTCGACGAACCAACCAACCACTTGGACGCAGACTCGGTCCACTGGCTTGAGCGAACCTTGCAGGATTACCACGGAACGATTGTGGCCGTGACCCACGACCGCTATTTCCTAGACAACGTCGCCGGCTGGATTCTCGAACTCGATCGCGGAGAGGGTCATCCGTTTGAGGGCAACTACTCCTCTTGGCTTGAACAAAAACAAACTCGATTGAAAGTTGAAGAAAAACAAAATGATGCTCGACTCAAAGCATTGAAGCGGGAGTCGGAGTGGATCAAGTTGTCCCCCAAAGCACGACAATCCAAAAGTAAAGCTCGAATTGGCGCTTACGAACAGATGCTTAACGAGGACCAACGAGAGCGGGAGCAGGACCTTGAAATTCAGATACCACCCGGGCCGCATCTCGGTGACCTTGTCATCGAAGCCGAAGGACTTGGAAAGGGATTTGGAGAAAATATCCTGATGGAGGATGTTAGTTTCCGGCTTCCACCAGGAGGCATCGTCGGCATTATTGGCCCCAATGGTGCGGGTAAAACGACGCTTTTTCGTATGATCACTGGCCAACAACAACCGGATTGCGGTTCCCTTAAGATTGGCAGCACAGTTGAATTGGGCTATGTAGATCAATCACGGGACAGCCTCCGAGACGACCACTCGGTCTATCAAGAAATCTCCGATGGCCACGATACGCTGGAAATCGGCAAGAGAAAGGTAAACGCCCGCGCCTACGTCAATCGTTTCAATTTTCGCGGCTCCGATCAAGAGAAGAAGGTCGGTATTCTTTCCGGTGGTGAACGTAATCGGGTGCATCTGGCAAAACTTCTTCGGCGCGGATCCAATGTTCTGCTGCTTGACGAACCAACCAACGATCTCGACGTAGATACGTTGCGAGCTCTGGAAGAAGCCATCGAAAATTATGCAGGATGTGTTATTGTCACCAGTCACGATCGCTGGTTCCTTGACCGCATCGCGACCCACATACTCGCGTTCGAGGGAGATGGATACCTCCACTGGTGCGAAGGTAATTATCAGACCTACGAGCAGCAACGCAGGGAGCGACTGGGCCTGAAAGAGGACGAACCCCGGCGATTCAAATATAAGAAACTGATCACGTAAGCAAGACGTATCTATTTTACAACGATAACGAACACACATGATGATGGGGATTCTGTAGCCATCAGTGACGCCGGATCCTCAATTCGACGAGGGATGTTCAAATCGTTTTTCCATTTTATTTTATTTCAGACAATTCGTATTTTTATAGGACAAAACAATGACCATTCTCCGCAGCGGCACGACTAAAAAATATTCGGACAACTGGGACAGCGCATTTGGTGGAATAAAGAAGAAAACCACCAAGGCAAAAGCTGCACCAAAGACAAAGAAAGTCAAACAAAAGAAATCTTCACCAAAAAAATGACCCACTGTGGATCCGCGACACAACGAAGAAATCTTAGATGACCTATTTCGGTCATTGGTCAATCGATACGCTGATGCGATTATCTTTGCGGATGAACACCAAAAACCACGTTTTTGGAACACCAAGGCTGAGGATGTGTTCCAAGTTGATGCTCTCGGGATTTGCGCTAATCAGGATGTCCTCCAGTTTATCAAGCAAAGCTGTATTGCCCGGGAAATACAAAAGGTGACATCGGAACTAGTTCAAATCTCCTCTCCTTCGTCGGGCCATGCTAAACAGTTCCACCGAACGATTGAACCGCTGCCGATTGGCGGGCAGGTCTGGCACTTCATTCGAATTTCAGAATTGTCGACATTTTCGCTTACCGAATCCGAACTATACATTCAATCGCGAACTGACGAACTTAGCCAATTGCTCAACAGGAGAGGGTTTCAATCCACCCTTGAAAGGCACCTTGACCGTCGATTGACTCTCTCGATTATTGACATCGATTATTTTAAACGGATCAACGACAAGCATGGCCACCCAACCGGCGACCGCGCAATTGCCTGGTTCGCCGAACATTTAAAGAACTCCTTTCCCGACGCAATTTGTATCGGAAGGCTCGGGGGCGATGAATTCGGCGTCGTATTGGAAGTGCTTGATCCAGTTATCATGAAACAACGTTTCGAGCAATTTTGTAATTTCATCTCGCAAACGCCGCCTAGTTTCTATCCCGATGGAATTACGATTAGTTTGGGCGTTGCGATTGCCAACTCAATGAACGTTGGCTCTCGCCAATTGCTAACCGTTGGTGACAGGGCGATGTACCGATCCAAGGAAAATGGTCGCAATCAGTCGACTGTGACTGTTATCACCTAGAACCAACCGCGCCCTTCGTTCTCCATCGCGCTTTCAGAGACCATCCATAAAAACAAAGTTCACGACTGAGCGTTCACGACTGAGCGTTCATGACTGAGCGTTCACGACTGAGCGCTATGAACGACGCTCTTTTTTAAAGACACTCGTAATTCGCAACTCCTTCGGCACTGCGGATAAACCCTAGCTTGACAATGATCGGCTTGCGTTCTCGTCCTTTCTAACCGGTTTCCCACGATAGGATCGGCTAGAAAGCACTGCCATGGCCTCGACCGCGGGATCTGCCTTGAAGCGGTTGCGAAGCCGATCCCAGTCGAGAACTAATTTTCCACCAGTGTATTCATACTCTTTGGGCCAATCTCTTATTAGATCATGACAGGCGTGTTCAATATCAGTTAAGTTCTCGATGTGAATATGCAATTCAGCAGCCTGCGGAACCTCATCCAATGCCCTTGCAAGACTCGGCAGGCACAAAAAGGTCGCGGCACCTAGCAATTGTAAATGACTGACTCGTCCGTTGGTTTCCAGGTCCAACGCGCGGTGGGTAAACCGATAAACCAGCTTCACAACCGTGAGCATTATTCCCACCATCAAGCCAAACAACAAATCCTGACACACAATCGTAATCATCGTTGTGAAATAGATGAATGTTTCCGAGCGACTAATTTCCGACAACGATCTAATTTGCTTGCAGTTAATACGCTTGGCTTCTTTGTAGACTAACAGCGGGCCCAACGCCGCGCTTGGAACGTAAGAAAGCACAAAGGGCAACGCCACCTCAAAGACCAAGCGCCAGATGCCGTCAAAAATAGTCGACCATTTCGTTCGCGCACCGGAATTCAACATTGACAGAACTACGCACAATGACACCCGTCATCGGCAACGCGTTAATCAGGCCAACCAATCCGCCACAAACACAAACAAGCCAGCCGCTGACCCACTCGCTTGCATCGGTGATCCGGAAATAAAACCGCCAATAATGCCCTAGCCGGGCTTACGCCAACCGCAACCGCGATTCCAATGCACAAGCGCAATACACAAGCGCAATGCAAACAGAAAAACAACAATGGAAGAGAAAAATCATCCCGACAGTGTTGCGAACGCACTCGCCACGCACATCTTGCGTTCCACTCGGTCGGCGCAAGTCGTTACTCGTTGATAAGCTCCGCTAGAAAATTAGAAATCAGTCGCGGTTAACAAAAATACTGCCAGAGAGTTCAATCAAGGAGTTCAATCTGACCTTTTTCAAAATGATAAACCCAACCTTCAATTTCCAATTCCTTTGATGCAACTGCTTCGGCAACACACGTGTATTCCAACAAATGTTCGATTTGGAGGCGTACGTTTTCCTTAATCCCATCGATCAGCGTCGGTTCTTCCGAGTCCAGTCGCTCTAAGACCTCAGCACTTTTCACCACCCAGGCTTTAATTACTGGCATGGCATCCAAAGAATCTAGATTCAAGAGACCGGTGATCGCACCACAATGGGAATGTCCACAAATCACAACTCGCTTAACCTTTAAAACCTCGACCGCGTACAAAATGGTCGCCTCTACCGACAGTTCACCAGTGCCCGGTTTGGGAACGATGTTCCCCGCATTGCGGATCACAAATAGCTCGCCCGGATGGGTTTGCGTAATTAGCGAAGGGTCGATTCGAGAATCCGAACAAGTGATGAAGAGTGTCTCGGGTGCTTGCCCCTTTTCCAACTCTTTGAATTTGCCTTCCATCGCTGGAAAGAGTTCAGTCTTAAATTTCTCTATACCTGTTGCAAGTCTCATTTTGAATTCCTAGCGTCGAACGTAACACAATTGTAGTAACCGAATAACAATAACCCGCCACGCATATTTTTAGAAAGCCCATGCAACCGATAACACGCGGCAGGAGAATTATCCTGGTAGCCGATTGTTTTGGATGCTGAACAACGCGCGGGAAGAGACCGCTTTACAGTCGGAGATGCGTGCCCTGCCCATTCAAACCCGACCGCTCGGTCAACACGACGACCGATGGCGGAAAAGATGAAATACTTGGTGAAACAACAACATTGGGACGGTAGAAAGACTTTAGAATTCGCTTGGAATTTTCTCTGCTCACATCTTGTCGTGCCGAAAACAGCTCAACCTCTTGGGTGACCACTTCCTGCAGGCACTCTTCGAATGCATGAAAACTTGTGCAACAAAAGGCGAGCGCCAAAAGCGTCGCAAGTACGCTTAGCTTGTGTATCTTTTTCGTTGCTGGTGAAGTTTTAGTTTTCATTTTTTTTCAACCGATCAGCTTATGACTTATACAACAATCTTCCGTAAAAGAAAAGTTGATTTTTTTCTTTTGTCGCTGCAATGCTTTCGATTGACTCATATTTGTGAAAAACGTTTATTAAGTAGGGTTGCTTGCTTTTCTCCACGCTGCCATGGCCACCTGTTTGGCCGATTTAAAGATACCTACACCACACACAGAGAAATTGTTTGTGTCCAATTGGGTGCTACCGATGGCTCACGCACATCCAATCGACCACGAAGAGCCTCGCAGCTATAAAAAAAACCCGCCAATCGAATTCAATTGACGGGTTCACCAGCGGAAGAGACAGGATTCGAACCTGCGGAACAATTTGACTCGTTCACCTAATTAGCAATCAGGCGCTTTCGACCACTCAGCCACTCTTCCAAACTAAAGTTGTACCGAGACGATTCTGTAGGAAACGTCTCGAATCAAGATTCTCTAAAGATCCGCCATTTCTTTCAAGGTGTGAATGGCAGGAAAATGGAAAAGCCATGCCTTTTTACGATGAATTTTCCAGTTAAGGTCGTCCGGTGGTTCGCAAAAACCGCCATCGGCAAGTTCACTTCGATTTTATCGGCTCGTTGGGGGTGAAAGTCTGAGTTGCCAAACGCCGACATCGATCCATTGCTCGAATTTAAATCCGACCTCGTGATGATGCCCAACCGGTAAGAAACCGAAACTCTGATGCATTCGGACGCTCTGCTCATTGGGCAAAGCGATCAAACCAAGCACTGTTTTGAAACCAGTTTCAGCTAACTGGCGGAATAAGGCATCATAAAGCTGCCCTCCGATGCCTTCTCGGACCCGTTGATAATCTACGTAAACCGCGCTTTCGACTGTAAAACGATACGCCGACCGAGTTCTCCAAGGCGTAGCGTAAGCGTAACCAATCACTCGTCCGTCTAACTCGTAGACCAACCAAGGATAATCCCGCGAGCAGAGGTCCCTAATCCTCACGGAAATTTCCGAAGCACTTAGACAATTCTCCTCAAAGGTAATCGTCGTGTGCTCGATATAGTGATTGTAGATGGCCGCGATCTCTCCGGCATCCTGCGCTGTGACATCCCTAATCATGGTCGTCATTACTATTTACCAAGTTGATCAGCCAACGAATCCGCTCCGTATATATTACGAATCGCATCGCGAATCGCGTCTGAGTGAACGCTGACCGAGCGGCCCTGGCGATCGCTGTAGAGGTAGTCCGCTGTCAATGATTGAATGTTCCCATCAAAAATGAGACCGACTAATTCCATTTTCTCATTGATAACCGGACTGCCAGAATTTCCACCGATGATATCAGCAGTACAAACGAAATTATAAGGTGTAGCGAGATCAATTTTCTTGGCATCTCGGGCTTGATGCCAACTTTTGGGAAGCTCAAAATATTCTTGACCTGCATGAGCTGCTTCGTGCTCAAATGCCCCGCCAATATTAGTCATCGCCGGAATCTCATTCCCCTTTTCGGTGTACCCGAGAACCGGTCCGAACGCCAGTCGAAGGCTAAAGGTCGCGTCTGGATAGGTCGACGTCCCCTGAGTCGCAAATTGAGCTTCTGCTATTTGTGCGTAGGCCTGTCGTTCTATTTCGGCCAATTCGTCGCTCGCCAACTGCTCTGAACGAACCTCAGAGTCAACGAGTCGAGCCAATTGAATCAGCGGATCAGTCGACGATTGAATCGCCTTAGAACCGCCAGCGGCCAATGTTTTTCGAAATTCGGGGTCATCAAGTTGAGTCCCACTAATACACTCTTCCGCTCGGTCAATTGGGCTTTTCCCTGCAAGGATTTTTTGGCAAAGGTCATCATCGCCTCCTCGCATCTCAACCATTCGACTGATTAAATCCGCCAAGATGACTTGTTCAAGGTCTTTGTAGACGGGCGCAGTTGAAAACAATTGCTGCTCCAGAGAGGCTCGATTCGAATCGCGATAGGACGGCAGTCGTTCCGCCGATGGCTTATTGTCTTCCTCAGCCATTTGAACTAGCTGTTGAGCGAGATTAAACAATTGCTCACTCAAATTGACACCCATCCCCTGAGTCGCCGCCCGCCGCTTCTGGACATCGGCGATTTTTTCCCAAGCGCCTGCGTATTTCCGAAGCTCTGGGTCCGATTCAATCTTAGCCAATAAATCCGCCTCCGCTTGCTCTTTGGCACTCATAACTGCCGGATCCTGGAGACCCTGCAGCATGCCCATCCGTGCTTTTCTTGCATTCTGAAAACCAAATAGGCCGTCGTGGGCGCGTCGTGCGGATTCCTTGCCCTCAAGCGCAAATTGCTGAAGCAAAACCTCCCGACGACGAATGAAGTCGAGAATGTATGGCAAGCGTACATCACGTTGATGCTTGAGCGCCGCAACGGTGAATATTCGACTTGTCCGCCCAGGGTTACCGGCCACAAACACTAACTCTTTTTCCGCGGGACCGTTGGGCGACCACTTCAAAAAGTGCTCAATCTTGGCAGGTTTGCCATTCTCGTAAACCCGAAAAATGCAGGCATCCAAGCAAAACCGGGGATACTCAAAATTGTCTGCATCGCCACCAAAAAATGCAGCGTTGGCTTCGGGCGACCATACCAAACGAACATCCGTGTATTTTTTGTACTGATAGAGATGATAACGACCGCCACCATAGAGCGTCACTACGTTGGATCTCAAACCCGACTCATCGGTCGCCTTTTTCTCGATGTTGGCAATCGCTGCCCGCCTCGCCTTTGCGGCGTCCGCTGGAGACAACCCTTTTCCAACCGCTGCATTTACCTCTGCCGTGACATCCTTAATGTTGATGAGTTGGTTTAACTCAAGATCCGGAGCCTTTAATTCCTCTCCAAACTCTTTGGCGAGAAAACCGTCGTTGTAATAATCATTTTCTTCGTTGGAAAGTTTAAACAGCGTGTCAGATCCAACGTGATGGTTGGTCAGAACCAATCCGTTACTTGAGATAAACGAAGCCGATCCCCCGACATTGAACCGAACACATGATTTCATCACATGCTCCGACCACTCCGGAGTTGGCGTGAAACCATATTTGTCTTTCAGGTGCTTGACCGGCAAATCGTTGAAAAGCCACATCCCCTCGTCTGCCGCCAAGGTTCCCAGCAAGACAGGAAGCATCGCCAGTGCTATCGAAACGCGTGTCAGAACGCTAACAAAATCGGGGGTCCCAAAATTCATCTATCTGCCTTTCGCTACATGTAACCTAGAAGTTCATATTTTATCCGTGGGCCAAAAGCACCGCAACCGCGACAGCTCGTTCGGCGTTTTAAATCGGCCAATGAATCGATTTCCAAAAATACGCTAAAACGTAATTTTATCAACGGACAGTTTCCGCATCCGATTTATTTGAATTGCCGGCAGAACTCAAAGTGAATTAACTTTTTCCACAATTCCAGCAGCGGTGATCCCAAAATGCTCGTACAACAGCTCAGCCGGAGCTGACGCACCAAAGGAATCCATTCCCACAAACGCGCCACCCGCTCCGAGGTACCGTTCCCAGCCCATTTTGATTCCCGCCTCGACAGCCACCCGGCGGCTCACAGCAGTCGGCAGAACCGATTCGCGATACTCCGCCGATTGATCGTCGAAGAGTTCCCAACAAGGCATGCTGACAACTCGGGCCTTGGTACCTTCGGCCGCAAGTTTTTCCGCCGCTTCGAGACAGTATTGGAGCTCACTCCCAGTACCCATCAAAATCACGTCCGGTGTGCCGTCGGTATCGAGTAGTGTGTAACCACCGCGGGTTGCGCCCTCAGCGCTTTGGTAGCGACTGCGATCAACCGTCGGCACGTTTTGCCGACTGAGGACTAGCACCGCAGGTCGTTTTGTATCGGCGAGCGCCGCTCGATAACATTGAGAGACTTCGTTTGCATCACCCGGTCGCATGACCAGCACGTTCGGGATTGCGCGACACGCCGCTAAATGCTCCACCGGTTGATGCGTTGGCCCATCCTCACCGAGCCCGATCGAATCGTGTGTCATGATATACATGACCGGTTGATGCATGATACTGCTTAACCGGAGCGAGGGCCGAAGGTAATCGGTAAAGACAAAAAACGTAGAGACGTAAGGACGAATACCACACAACGACATACCATTTCCGATCGCAGCCATTGCGTGCTCGCGAATCCCAAAATGGAAATTCTTGCCACTGAAGTCCGCAGCACTAAAATGACCGGCGGCCGGATCGTCGTTGTTCGATTTATTGGAACCCGCTAGATCTGCCGAGCCACCGATGAAGTTTGGGATCGCGGCTGCCACTGCGTTCAAGACTTTGCCCGATGAAACCCGAGTTGCCATTCCCTTGGGATCGGTCTCAAATTCTGGAATCGAATCTTGCCATCCCTCGGGGAGTTCGCCAGCAAACAAGTTCTTTAATTCTTTAAATTCCGCAGGAAACGCCTCGCTATAGGCTGTGTATTTCTCAGACCACTGAACATGGGACTCGCCACCTCTCCGTCCAATTTTCGAGCGGAAATCTTCAGCGGCCTCAGCAGGTACTGCGAATTTTTCGTGTTTCCATCCGTAGCTCTCTTTCGCCAACGCGATCTCTTCCTCGCCCAGCGGAGATCCATGAGCGCCCGAGGTGTCCTGCTTGTTAGGAGCACCGTACCCAATAATGCTCTTGAGAACGATCAACGTTGGGCGATCGTCCGTTTCGAGAAACTTTGCATAGGCGGCGTCTAAACTAGTCATATCGTTGGCATCGGAAACTGTAATCACTTGCCAGCCGAGACTTTCAAATCGACCTGGAACATCCTCGCTAAATGCTAATTCCGTACGGCCTTCAATCGTAATTTCATTGTCGTCGTAGACCCAACAGAGATTCGAGAGTTTCAAATGACCCGCAAGTGACGCCGCTTCACACCCAATGCCTTCCATGACATCGCCATCACTACAAATGGAATAGGTATTGAATCCAAATAACTCGAAACCGGGTCGATCATACGTCGCCGCCAACCATTTCCCCGCGATCGCCATGCCCACGCTGTTCCCCAAACCCTGCCCCAATGGCCCTGTGGTTGTCTCAATTCCGGCCGCGTATCCGTATTCGGGATGCCCCGCACATGGACTCGTGATTTGTCGAAAGTTTTTGATGTCGTCCAGCGAGATTGCCAATTCGTCGGTCGGGTCTCCCGCGTCGTCGGTCTTAGCAACGCCTGCAAGATGAAGTAACGAATAAAGCAGCATCGAAGCGTGACCACAGGAAAGCACAAATCGATCGCGGGCAACCCAGTTGGGATTAGCCGGATCGTAGTTCAAAAAATTGGCCCACAACGAATAGGCAACCGGCGCCAATGCCATGGGCGTCCCCGGGTGGCCACTATTGGCCGCCTGTACAGCATCCATTGAAAGTGTACGAATGGTGTTGATTGTTGTTTCCTGAACATCGGTCGCTGCTGTCATCATTTAGTCCTTATTGCGTTTCGATCAACGCGAAGCCGTTGAGGCCTTGATACAGGGCCGTTAGTTTCGGCCAGTTTGTCTAATAAAAGTCGTTTTTTGGCATTTCAAATCTGAATTGCCCAAAAGTTGTCAATCAATCGAATTATCCAACTTAAAAGATTGAGACATTTTGGGGCATGGGAGGTAATTTGCCGCACTTAAACTATGTAAAGTCTATCGTTCAACAGCGTTTAGTGTTAGCTGTCCTACTGACAGTTTATCGACGAATTACGCCGGCGGTCAATTGCCTCAACGCGTTCGACAATTTCCGACACCTCGGCAAAATTGGGCCGCTAAATCAAACCACGAGAATTTCACCCGTGTCTGTGTTGACATAAGTGCGCCCAAACCAAACATCGCAGGGTAACGTAACGTTCAAATTCTACCCAGCATCTACATTGCTTTTGACGGATTTTGGGCGAGAGACTAAGATAGGACTGTCTAGAAAGCATAGGGAGAAGTTCGATGAGGCGACCAAACGGTAAAACCGAAGGCCAATCTAAATCTCAAACAGTTCATCGGCCCCAGGCCACGGACTCGGTTGAGATAGATCGGCGATCTTTTCATCGCCTTGCCGCTGTCGGATTGGGAGCGATGGCGATTCCTGTCCTCCCCGCCACGACGACGACACCATGGCCAAAGATCGGAAGGATTCTAAGTCCGAAAAATCACCAGCGGAGCTAGTGGCTCCAGCGCGTAAATCAATCGACAAGGGTCTCAATTTTTTACTCCGAAGCCAAGTTAAATCCGGACGTAACCGAGGCGCTTTTAGTAACAGCGGGATCTCTTCGGGCGTTGCCACTGCCTCCCTCGGCGGACTAGCGATGATGTGCGGCGGGCACATGCCTGGTTTAGGGAAATTTGGAAAATCGATCGACATGTGTGTCGAATATGTTCTGAAAAACGTTCGTGAAACTGGATACATCGCGACGCGCGACGGTGGAGCCAGAGAAAACATGTACGGCCACGGTTTCGGCATGCTGTTCCTCTCACAAGCGTATGGAATGACGCGGAAACGCGAGATTGGTGACAAACTACGCAAAGCGGTCGAACTAACCTGCAAGAGTCAAAACAATCAGGGTGGCTGGAGATACCAACCCATCAAAAGCGATGCTGATCTTTCGATCACGGTTTGCCAAATTATGGGCTTACGGGGTGCTCGGGACGCCGGGATCGATGTGCCCGACGAAGTCCGAAAAAAATGTATTGAATACGTTCAAAAAAGCCAAAATCCGAATGGCAGTTTCCGGTACACCATGCAAGGCGGACACACCACCTTCGCGATGACCGCCGCAGGCGTCACCTCGCTTTACAGCGCCGGGATCTATGAAGGTGAGCAAGTCGAAAAAGCGATTGCCTACTTAATGAAGTTCAAACCGAATGGCGCACAACAGGGTGGCGGGCATTATTTCTATTCCAACTACTACGCGGTCCAAGCCATGTGGCATGCAGGTGGGAAACCGTGGGATGAGTGGTATCCGCTCATTCGAAATCAGTTAGTCAAAAATCAATCCGCCGAAGGTTCTTGGCGATCCAGCGAAGCCGGTCCTGAGTTTGGTGCAGCGATGGGATGCATCATTCTTCAAATGCCGCTTAATTACGTACCCGTATTTTCCCCGTAATGCCCTCGCCCAAAATACCTCACCCAAAATCGGAAACAGACCCTCTCATGGCAAGGGACTGCGTCTGCTGACCATTCTGCTTTCCGTCCGGCTTAACCATTGACCCGAGAATATTTAATATGGAAAACAAACGAATACTAACGCGTCGAAAATTTGTCCAAGGCACCATTGCGACCGGTTTGGCATCAGGTGGTTTCTTATCAACAAAACGCGTCTTTGGCTTCCAATCGCCCAACGATCGCCCGGTTTTCGCAACCATCGGTCTCCGTAATCAGGGTGTGTCAATCACCAATAAATCTACTAAATTTGCTGATTTCGCTGCGTTGGCCGACGTGGACTCTAAGGTTCTTGGCACCAATGTAGTTGACCTGGAGAAACGTCAGGGTAAGAAACCTGATTCCTACAGTGATTACCGAAGAATCCTGGATCGTAAAGATATCGATGCAGTCATGATTGCCACTCCGGACCATTGGCATACCAAAATTGCTGTCGAGGCGATGTTGGCTGGAAAGGATGTCTACTGCGAAAAACCGCTCACGTTGACCATCGACGAAGGCAAATTGATTGAGCAAGTTAAGAAGAAGACAGGTCGGACATTCCAGGTCGGAACCATGCAGCGAACTGAATCTAGCCAGCGGTTCCTGCAAGCAATCGCCTTGGTAAGAGCCGGCCGCATCGGAAAAGTCAAAAAGGTGACCTGTGGAATCGGCGGCTTCGGCCCTTCTCCGGTCATCCCCGAAGCACCCGTCCCAGCCGAAATGGATTGGGACAAATGGCTCGGACCAGCCCCGAAGGTTCCCTATCGAGCCCTCCCCGAAATGCGAAAAGGATACGGCGGTGGCGTGCCACTTTACAGTAACTGTCATTATGCCTTCCGAAATTGGCATGCTTATTCCGGAGGCAAACTGACTGATTGGGGAGCTCATCACGTCGACATCGCTTGCTGGGCGCTTTCTCCCAAGAACAACGGTTCCAACGACCGAACCTCTGACCAAATGCGAGCTAAAAAGGTCACGCCCGTCGATTACAAATTCGATGTCGAGTACGACAAGAATGGCTATCCACTGGTCGATGACAAATATGACATCGCGATCAAATACAACATTAAAGTGGACATGCTTGATGGAGTCGAACTCTTGATCACGAATGAAGGTGACAACGGCATCTTGTTCGAGGGTACCAAAGGACGATTCTTTGTGAACCGAGGCAAAATCGTCGGTAAGCCTGTCGAGGATCTGGCGAGTAATCCACTCCCGGCAAACGCCGTTGAAGATGTCTACGGCGGCCCCGTACCAGAAAACCACACGCTTAATTTTATAGAGGCAATCAATAATAAGGTTGAACCAATCTCAGATGTTTGGACTCACAATCAAATGCTCGAAATTTGTCACCTATCCAATATTGCGATGCGTCTAGGCCGACCTCTTGATTGGGATCCCGACAAACGCGAAGTGATCGGTGACAAACAAGCCAATTCATTTTTATCTCGAGAAAATCGCAAAGGGTTCGAGATCAACATGTAATGCTTGAGACCTCAAAATGGTATTAAATGAAATTGGCTCATTGGGTTTATAATTAAATTGAATGCGACAAACAGGGCTGCATTCAACGAAGACTTGGGGCATCGAAATGAGACGAATTTCTTAGTCCGTTACTTGAACCTTGACCGTTCGAGATGAGTGCTTGCCCAGTTTTCATTGTCGGCAAGGCGTCCCTTCGAAAATTGGAATCCATTTGTGATTCCTTGTGTTTCAGCTTAATCAACAACTGTCATTGAAAATGAACGGCATCACATGATCATGATATTGCCGCCGGAGTGTATTGTTTCAACCCAACCAGTAGTTCGCCAGACTTTTGCTGGGAGCTGCATGAAAATCATCTTCCGTGTTGTGTTTTTCATCGCTGTCATGACTGGCGACTCAGGAGAGAGCTTCTCCCAACAAAAAGCTTCCAGTCCGACGAGTCTTCGCGTGATGAGTTTTAATATTCGGAACGGAAAGGCCAATGATGGTGATAACAGTTGGGAGCACCGAAGAGAATTCGCTGCAGATGTCATTCGTGACGCAAAACTTGATGTCATTGGTTTGCAGGAGGCTTTTCGATTCCAACTGGACGATCTCCGTAAACACCTGCCAGAGTTTGAGGAAGTTGGCGAAGGTCGGGATGGGGGTGAGCAGGGTGAATACTCGGCGATTCTTTACCGCAGCAGTCGGTTCAGGGCGTTGGATTCAGGTACGTTCTGGTTGTCCGACACACCCGAGGTCAAGTCTCGGCAATGGGGCAACCGCTATCTACGAATCTGCACATGGGTTCGCCTAGAGGATAAAAACACCAATCGTTGTTTTTATGTCTACAACACTCATTTCGACCATCAATCCCAAAACGCCCGGGTGAAATCATCGCAACTCATCGCACAGCGGATTAAAAACCGGACGCACGAAAATCCATTCTTGGTTACGGGTGACTTCAATGCTGATGAGAACAATCCGGTAATTCTCTACCTTAAAAATAAAAACACAGGTTCGCTCAACGGTCCAATCACCCTCGTCGATACTTTTCGACAACTGCATCCCAAAGAGAAACTGGTTGGTACCGGCGGTGGATTCGAAGGCCGGGCAGACGGCAAAAAAATCGACTACGTTTTTGTTCAGCCAGATGTAGAGGTAGTCAGTGCTTCGATCATTCGAACCAACCGCGATGGGCGTTATCCGTCCGATCACTCCCCTGTCATGGCAGAAGTTCGTCTTTCAGCCAATTAACGAAATCCTCTTCCATCCTACTGACTCCCGGTATTTACCGAACATTGGACGTTAGTCACCAGAATTACTGTCTCGGATTGAGTGACAGGTTTTGGAACCGGCTGAATTGCGGTTCTCGATGTCGCGGTAAGTTGGTTGAACCGGCGGATAAAATCCGACCATTAAAAAAGACTGTGTTTTCGCGGCTCTCGACAAGACCTCCAATTACTCGATAATGTTGTCGCAACCCCATGCGAATGTGGCCGAGTCGGCAGATGTGCTGGATTCCGATGCTCGTTCGTTGGCCTGGCACCAATTGTCACAGCCAATCCAGTTCGTAATGAGCCTCAACCGTTTATGAATTTTCTCGAAATCCTTCTGCACACCTTACCTGTTTTTTTAATGGTCGGTGTTGGCTATTTGATCCGGCAACTTGGTGTCATCACTGACGAAGCCGAAAAAAGCATTGTTCGACTAGTGGTCAATGTTCTTTATCCATGCTTCATTCTTACCAAGATTCCTGGGAATCAGAGCCTCCAACAGCTGTCGATTGTTTTGACTGCCTTGTCCGCCGGTTTCCTACTGACTTTAACGGGACTGCTTGTGTCACGTTTGGTTGGCGTCGGATTCAAAATTAAGAAAGAAGATGGGCTCAACACCTTTTCAGTTTCCACAGCCCTTCAGAATTACGGCTTCATCCCAATTCCATTAATTGCAGCCCTCTTTCCAGACTTTCCAGACCAAACTCTGGGAGTCCTGTTTGTTCACAACCTTGGGCTTGAGTTGGCGATGTGGACAGTTTGTATTGTCATGCTAAGCGGCACCGCCAATGGGGCTTTGAAGCGCCTAATCAATGGGCCAACCATTGCGATCGTCGCTGGCCTACTGTTGAATTTCACCGGATTGCATCATTGGATACCCTCGGTTGTTGATAAAGCTGCTCAAGATCTCGGGAATTGCACGATCCCAATTAGTCTTGTTCTGGTTGGAGCAACACTCGCCAGCGCTATTTCGAGTCATAAACTCCAGCTCCAACCAAAAATAATTTTGGGGTCACTTTTAGTTCGATTCGCCATCATGCCCCTCGCATTCATTGCCGTCGCAGCGCTGATGACGGGGTCGCAAGAATTACAGCGTGTCCTAGTTGTCGAAGCCGCAATGCCTGCCGCAATTTTCCCTATTGTCTTAGCCAAGCACTACGGTGGCAAACCCAGTGTGGCGGTTCAAATCTGCCTGGCCACATCCATTATTAGCCTAATTCTTACACCGGCTTGGCTGCTGTTAGGATTACGCCTTTTAGGGATTCAACATTAATCTACAGATGGCATTTAGTTAATGCTCCTGCATTTGACTAAGTGCTGGCTGTTCATCTTGTCAAATCGAAACCGTCGCGATTACGCTGCTTCCTCAAATTCGCCAAAACATCATTGGACAAAAACAGATAATTTATTTCACACCAACAGTGAAAATAAAAAGCGAATAGATTTAAGGTCACCGCGATATAGATTTGCCACGAATGGATTCGTTGCAAAAACTAATTGAAACCTGGCCGCAACCGTCCGCCTCTCAATTTGACAACAATCCAAACAGCTGCCAAAATAAGAGTTAGTTCTTAATTATTCCATTGAGCGGTCAAATCCAAAAGTAGTACGCTAATGTCCCAAAATCCTTACAGTACTCCTCAACGACCAGGCGGTCCTGGTCCACCCCAAGGCGACCGTTTCGCTGCGGCAAATAAGGTAAAAGGGCCTGCGATTGGAATGCTTATTTCGACAATTACCGGTATGCTAATCGCACTCATTGGACTCGCTCTGAACATCTTGGGAATTAGTTTCATGGCGGCGTCAGGCCAAGGCGTTACTCCGGATACCGCTGGAGTGATTGGCCAAGGCGTCGCAGGTATCGCACAAGGGTTAATCGGGCTCGTTGGCGGTGGAGTGATCATCTTTGGATGCATCAAGATGATGAAACTGCAGTCCTACGGTTTCGCTTTTACGACTTCCATCCTTGCCATGATTCCCTGCATTTCGCCTTGCTGCTTTCTGGGAATACCGTTTGGAATTTGGGGATTGGTGGTGCTCAACGACCCACAGGTAAAGCAATTTTTTAAGTAAAAGCAAACGCAGATTCTTCGCGAAAGACTGCCTTGTCGCAGAGGAATTATTGGATTCCCTTTGTGTTAGTTCCCGTCAATTATTTTTGACCGTCAAATTTAGGAAATCGCCCTGAACCGATTCGAAGAGCTCGGCAAGGCTCAATGTGACCTTAGCCGACAGCGATTGCATGACCGAGTTGGTTGCTCCCCAACACAAAACAAGACAAACCGGCTAACCTTCGGTAGCGACACGGTTTGAATCGATCAATGCCTTGAACTGTCCAAACAAATATTGACTGTCGTGAGGACCGGCCGAAGCTTCAGGGTGATACTGCACACTGAATGCAGGATGAACACTGTGTTTAAGCCCGGCAATCGTATCGTCATTAAGGTTCGTGTGAGTTACTTCGAGGTCAGAAGGCAAATCGTCCTTTGACACAACGAACCCATGGTTTTGAGAAGTGATTTCGACCTTACCCGTTTTTTTGTCCATGACCGGTTGGTTGGCACCACGGTGACCGAATTTCATCTTTACGGTCTTTGCGCCGCAGGCTAGTGCGAACAACTGATGCCCGAGACAAATACCAAACAAAGGTGCTTTTCCAATTAGTTTGGCAATGGTGTCGATTGCGTATTGAAGCGGCTCTGGGTCACCCGGCCCGTTGGAGAGAAAAATACCGTCCGGGTTAAGTGCAAGAACCTCGTCCGCGGTCGCCGTTCCCGGCAGGACCGTCACCCGACATCCCTGATTGAAAAGATGGCGGGCAATGTTCCACTTCATTCCAAAATCCAGTGCCACCACGTGCGGCGCGTCCGGATCGGGCGATGCCGGAGCCGGGGCATTGGTTCTTGTATCCCACCACTGACTGAGGTGGGTTTCCCAATTGACCGGTTGGTCAGGCAGAACTTCACTTACGAGGTCCCGTCCGACTAGTCCTAGGCTCGACTTGGCCATTTCGACCAATCGTTCATCATTTAATTCGACCGAAGAAATCACTCCCTTGAGCGCGCCGACACTCCGAATCTTACGAACCAAAGCGCGGGTATCGATATCAGAAATCCCAACAATGCCGTGCTTGTCGAGATAGTCCTGCAGGCTAGAGGACGACCGAAAGTTGCTCGCGACTCGACTCACATTACGCACGATAAACCCGGATAAATGCGGGCACCGGCTCTCTACATCCTCCTCATTAATGCCGTAGTTTCCCATTTCTGGGTACGTCATGGTAATGATTTGGCCCCGGTAACTCGGATCGGTCAAAATTTCCTGATACCCGGTCATCGAAGTATTGAAAACGACTTCCCCATCGCAGGTTCCCATCGCACCAAAAGCAAACCCTTCGAAAACGGTGCCGTCCTCAAGGGCCAATTTAGCCGGTTTGCGGTCTGAAAAAGGGAAATTTACTGAGCTAGGGGTTTCCACCGAGTCATTCTGTGACGATCCGTCCGAGACCATTCAACGCTCCAACCTTGATTGATGAGTTTAAAGGGAGCTTTACTCCAAGATATTACTAATTTAACGATAGACTTTTCTAGTTGTAGCGGATTAAGCATCCATTTTTCTTTTTTCTTAGAAATCGTTGTCCGATTGTCGATGAGTTTAATGGCTGTGGGTCTCCGATACGGATTTATTCCATAATCGGACAGCCAATTTTAGAAGGGTTTCAGTAGCGGCGAGCTGAAACCCTTCGTTTTTTTTGCGCTGATTTCTGTTTTTGGGTAACCACTGAGGCGGCAATCTCAAGAACCGAACGATGGGATCACTGCACTCCTGCCTCGTTTTCTTTGTTTGCTCTGACCCAGTTTCTCGGATTTGAAAACGATCACGATGGACCCAGTGCCGACAGGTCGCCCCCCCATGGGCCCGATTCAAGACAATCACACCCACGCGTAAGAATCGATTAACTCTAGGCGATCTTGGGGATTCAACGAGCCAAATTCTGAATGGTTGTTAATCTACCTCTGTCAACTGATAGCCGTCTCCATTGATATTCCTTAAGATGCCGCAACCGATCCAACGCGGGTCTGATCTTGCAACTCCGATTATTCGAGGAACCAAACTCATGGGCTTAATTTATGTCCTCGTGTTTTTAGGATTTTTCGCCGGCGCACTCGTATCGCCTGTTCTTTCGCCGATGTTCCTCCATCCACAGGATCACGGCGTTCTCTCAGCCGAAACGTCACCTGCGACCCGGGCGTTTTTACTGGGTGTGGCCATGGCGGTTTTTCGACTTGGCGAGTTTTTTGGATCGCCCATTCTGGGCCAGATGTCGGATAAATATGGTCGAAAAATAGTTCTCGCCGCCGCGATGGGCATCACCGCTCTGGGTAATCTGGCCATTGCCTGGTCGATTTCGGTAGACCAATTCTGGATCATCGTTGCGGGACAGTTCTTTCTTGGCTTTGTTGGCGTCTTGCTGGTGTTAGCCCAAGCCGAGGTTGCAAATTTCTCCGTTGGCCCCGAAAAATCACGCCGATTTGGACTAATTTACATGGCAAGTAGCCTCGCCTACGTCTTTGCGCCAGTGATCGGTGGGCATTTAGCCGATCAGAATTATTTCTCATGGGCATCCTATTCGCTGCCTTTTTATGTCGCCGCGGCGGTCTGCGTGTTATGTACCGTCTTAATTCTATGGCGATTTCCCGATTCCTCCCCGGCCCAATCTGATTCAGAGGGAATCCATTTAACGCGTGGATTTCTCGAAATGGGGGAAGCCTTCCGATTGGCACCCTTTCGTGCATTATTGATCGTCAATTTCTTTTTGTACCTTGGAATCGATTTCGTTTTTCAATTCAATCCGGTTTACTTCGTACAAAAATGGGAATTCACGTCTTCCCACGTCGGTTGGCTGTTGTCTTATACGAGCGTTTCGATGGTAATGACCCAATGGCTGCTGATTAAACCCATCGGCAAAGGGCGAACACCACGAGCAATCACCGCGGTATGTGCGGTCATGCTGTCAGGCTTGCTGATCCTCGAAATCCTTCCCGACCATTGGTGGTGGTTATGCCTGATTCTTCCGTGCGTCGGCGCTGCGATGGCATTAGCGACGACCAACATGTCAGCCCTTCTCTCCGATACAGCACCATCGAGTGCCCAAGGACGCATGCTTGGTGTCTCGCATTCGGTCCGCGTGCTCGGGTCTGCCCTGCTCTGCTTCTGCGGAGGAATATTAGCGGGTCTATCTCCCCAATATCCGATTCTCGTCGGCGCAGTTGCCTCGTTAATCGCGGCATTCCTCTTGTTTTTTTACCGTCCCCAAGCTGCACAGAATTAACAGCACAGAATTAACAGCACAGAATTAATCGCCCGCGAAAAGCATCGCCCGCGGACAGATCGGTAGATTTACCAAGAATGAATCTAGGAATCAGCGGAGATTTCGCACAACACCAATCACCACTCCAATTACTTTGACATCGCGAGAGTAAATCGGTTTCATGGTTTTATTGGCGGGCTGCAAACGAACTCGGTTCTTCTCTGGAAACCAATATTTTAGAGTTGCATCCCCTTCAGAAGTGCGTGCGACCACGATGTCACCTTTGTTCGCCGTTTGCCGACGTTTGACAATCACATAATCGCCATGGGCAATCTGCGCGTCGATCATCGAATCACCGTCGACCTCGAGCACATACGTCCCCTTTTTGGGCCACATCGAACCAACATCAATTCGCTCTGTCTGCTCCACGGCCTCCATCAGAGAACCCGCTGCGACGCGACCTGCCAGTGGGAAACCTTTGAGTTCTTCATTGACTTCATCGGTCAACACAATTGATCGTGACTGATTGTTGGTTCGATTGATCAGCCCCTTTTTTTGAAGTGCCGTCAAATGGCAAATGACACCATTAGGCGATCGAAAACCCATTTCATCAGCAATATCTCGAATCGTTGGGCCGTAACCCCGTTCCTCGATACAGGAGCGTATAAAATCGAAAATAGTCTGCTGACGCTTGGTTAGCTTCTCTTGTAACATTTCTTATTCCTTGAAGGGCAGCCCAATTCTATACATTTGTGCACTATCATGCAATCGCGAACCTGCTCGACGCCTCATGCCCACGACAGACGTCTCGCCAGC
>JAPKBL010000241.1 GCA_028823415.1 Mariniblastus sp. | reverse complement strand
CCATTGACCTTCACATCGTAATGGCCTGGCACTGTATCACCATATTTGAATCCAACCCCACGGGATGCATCATTGTAACGATACCCTTCGGTCGTCATCCCGTCATTGGAATTTTCATAGGTCGCCACTCCATCGCTACCTAATCTGCGCCCTAGACCATTATCATAACTATGATTGGTTGTAGAAGTCGCGGGCATACCTCCCACGACCTTCTCAGCGATTCCAGAGGCAACTCGGAAATAGCTATCCATGGCAAAGGGTGACATCACAAGCTTATCGCCTTCATTGTCAAAGCCATGCCTGGTGTTGTCTACAGGGAGGTAGTTTTTGACTTCTAACTTGGTGAAAAAAACATCATTGATCGTGTTCTCATATTCCGCGCGATTCAAACGCGTGAGAACGCCGGGCAACGTTGATTTGCTTGTCAGGTACTGTTTGGCCAGGAGCTTTTCATAAACCGCCCTCTCCTCACTTGACGGTTTCTTCTTGGCTTTTTTGGGTGGCATTTCATTTTCTGATACCGCCCATAACAGTTCATCTAATAAATCATGATCGTTCCAATCGCTGTCATCAAAGGTTTCAAAATTGTGACCGCCCTTGCTTTTTTCATTACCATGACAACTGACACAGTAAGTGGTTAAGAAGGTTTTATTGAGTTCGAACTCGGCATTGTTTTCAACACCATTCGCAACGGGAGCCAAAGCCCACGTCACCAACGCTAGAGATAAGAGTCTCATTGAGCTTGCCCTAAATCTTGGCGCTTCCACTGCTGGTGGCGAAACTTTCGATTTCGAGTCCCAGATGCTGCAAGGCTGCGAGGTAGACGTTGTTCCGGTTATCTGTCCCATTAAACTTAATGTGTTTACCATGCTCAAATCCACCGCCAGCGACAATCACGGGGTTATTCTTCATACCGTGGGGGCCTTCTTCTTTGTTAATACTCAGGGAACTGGTGATCAAACAAACCGTTTGATCCAATAAGGTTCCGCCAGTCTTTGTCTTGGTCGATTTGAGCTTCTCCAGGAAACGAGCCGTCTGCATCATATAGCCCTGGTCCGCCTCGATGTTCTTAAGCAAGCCCTCTTCAGTCGCTACTTGATGGGAATCTGTATGATGACCAAGCCAATTCCATTCCGAATACACATTGGCCACTCGCGTGACGTCAAATTTGTATGCCAGAAAGAGCAGATCCAAATAGGTTGAACGTTGATTGAAATGCGGGCACACTAAAATCTTTTTTGAATACTCACTGAGGCCGTCTGTTTTGAACTTCACGTTTCCAGGGAATGGCACCTCTACGTGCTCTTGACTCAACCAGCGCTCCGATCTTTGGATCGACTTTTCAGATTCACGCAAACTGGAAAAATACTCATCCAATTTGGCGCGGTCTTCCTGAGAAACTTTATTCATCATGCTCTTCGCGTCAGCGATACTAGCATCCAGCATCGATTTTTTGAGCGTCAGCAATTCGGACCGTTTTGTCTCGTCGACTTTGCCGAAGATGGTTTGGAACAAAATCTGCACGTCCGAGATTGGGGAAACGGGCAATCCACCCTTCCAGGAAATTCCATAGGAATTCCTCTGTTCAAGAACCAGATTTCTAATGCGCGTGTCATTACCAAGGTGAGCCGCCGCGACCTCGTCAACCGAATCTTTAATCAACTGGGGATTTGTGTGGTCCGCATATTCCGCAAAAGCGTACATCGTGCTTTCGTGACTCCCGTAGTTCCTTAAATTCGTGCAGAGCGTGAAATCATCCTTTAAGTTTTCCAGCGGCTTGAATGTCGAAGAGCTCTGGTAGTCCATGCCCGTCGAGGTCGGGAAGTTGTCAGAACACATGCCGTTGCCGATGTTCATACAAAACAGGCGGTTCGCCTTCACAGCATCATCGCCCGTGGCCTCTTGACCAAAGCTTTCCAAAGCAGGCAATACCAATAAACAACCCGCTGACTTCAAAACATCTCGCCGTCTCATCGGTGCACCCTTCCGTTTTTGAATTGATTTCATATCCTTTCACTCCCAAGGTCGGACAATTTGGACAATTTGGACATACAATTTTCAAAAAAAACAGAGCATTCAATTCCGGCCGACTCAATCAACCCGGTCCTCAGTCACGGGCACGGCCTGCACGACCTCCCATGCGGATTTCTGCAAGGACAGACCCTGGACGCTTAGCACAGCGTCGCCGAACTTCGCCCATTCCGGAACATGCAGGCCAATCGGCGTACACCGTAGAGCCATTCAATCGTTTTCCCCATCCGACATAAACCTAGCCCGAATATTGCCGATCTGCGCTTTGGGATAGAATGCCTTTCCAGATCCGCAACAAGCGGGAGTGACGTTACGAATCGACCTCCTTGACCTTTGCGCCCGGCGGCGCTAGCGCTGTGATTTGGTCTTGCGTTGCTTTTCCTT
>JAPKBL010000039.1 GCA_028823415.1 Mariniblastus sp. | reverse complement strand
TAACTTTAAATCCAGATCCAGATCGGGAATATCGAGGGTACTACACTAAATAATATTCCGTTCGCGAGTAATCACGCTGGCGGGGCGCATTTCGCGCGCGTTGATGGGCAACGCAATCCATTGATCAAAACAGGCCACTCAGCCTGTTGAAGATTTATTCAAGCATCAATGGAAAAGAAAAAAGAGTCGGCGAACTGTCTTATTGAGGATTCGATCGTGCTGTTTTAAAGAGCGCGGATGTCGTTTGACGGTCGCCGGACTGCATTGACGAAGTTAGAGATTGAATCTCGTTGCTCACTCTGAACAGGTTGCCACCGACGTTTTGAAAGTGGCAATTCGGCCGTCGGCAGATCGCAGGCAATCGCCTTAAATCAATCGCTTGGTATAATCGAGTTTTCGTCCGCGATTGTTCACACGGGGCGAATGGATTGACTCGAAACGTGACCAGTGTTTAAGCTGGTTTTGGGAAATGAATATTTCTTTCCGGCAACAACTAAACTCAGCGATGAGCCTTAGCGGGTTGGGCGACTGGCGTTCACCCGTAGATGCTCCGGATTTGAAACGCCCGGAAAGCCGCCCCCAAGATTTACCAGGCGACGGAAATATTGCTGCCGTCCTGATTTTATTCTGTGACCGGGAGAGTGCTGACGAGCCTGATCTGTTGCTTACCCAGCGGGCAATCACCCTTTCAAACCATCCCGGTCAGATCAGTTTCCCAGGTGGCCGACTGGAGCCAGGGGAGTCATTACGACAGGCAGCGCTCCGGGAAACGGAAGAAGAGGTTGGGATTCTTGAATCCGAAATCGAGATCGTGGGTCAATTAACTAGTGTTTATATTCCGCCGAGTGATTTTTTAGTCACTCCTTTTGTCGGTTGTCTTCAAGGTGTCCCTGAATTTAGACGTTGCCATCGGGAGGTGGAACAAATCATTCTCACGCCAATCCATCACTTGATGAATCCGGCAACGCTGACAAATGGGATCGTCACGCGCTCAAACGGAGAAAGCCTCCGAGTACCCTGCTACCGGGTTGGCGATCATCAAGTGTGGGGCGCGACAGCTCTAATGATCGGCGAGTTGATTGAGCGGCTTTCAAGAGTCAGTGGTTGAGCTTGCGCGACTAGAATTGATGGACCGGAACCAACGGGGCCGGATAACTTATTCCCCTCGGCTCCAGACGTTTGGTTCGCCGCCGTCATCGAACTCGACGAAAATAATATTCGGATTACAGCAGACGGGGCAATCTTCTATGTATTGCTGGGACTGACCTTCGGAAAAATCAAGCGGAACAATGATCTCTTCCCCGCATGAGTTGCAGGTGTATCCCGCCTCCTCATGAAGACCGGTGTGATTTTCGGAGGATTCATTTTCATTGTCGTCAAAAAAATATTCCACGCTATGCCTGTTTTTAAAAAATGCTTTCAGCAACTGCGATAACCGCTCATTCCTCCAGTCGAATAACTTTGGATTCTGACTGAGTTCCATCGAAGGCATTGACGATCACCCTGGTGCCGGGTTGGATGTCGATTAGCCCCGCAATGGCAATTTCACCTTGGCTGTTACTTCGGGTTCCTCGAATGGCGCTTCCATCGGTTCGGTAGAAATGAACATCCGCATTTGGCAGCACACGAATGGCGGGGATTTTTGCTGTCGGTGTTCGCCCTGTACGAGATGAGCTTGTGTCTAAATTTCCACCGCCGCGAGGCATTTCATCGGGAGCATCAACCAGGTTTCTGAGGCGGAGTTGGATGTTCGGATCCTGTTGGGTGGGGTCAAATTCCATTTCCAAAAAATTCCAGTAAAACGGATCTTGACTGGCGTGCGGCTTCTGATCTGGGGTGGAAAAAGTTTTGTGATAGAGGGCGTGAACTTGGATCGCCCGTCCATCGACGTCTTTCATTTGCTGGCCGAACCCTGGGATTAGTGCCCGTCCTCCGTTTCGGCCAATTGGTCCGAAACTGCACTCAATTAGTCCGTGGTCGAGGTTCTTCATAATGCATCCATTGTGAACATCGCCGTAAACCGAGACGATGCCATCTCGTTGACCCAATAATTCGATCACTCGATCCGAACCCGCCTTCACCCACCCAGCGTAATCGGCAGTCACTCGATCGCGTTGCGAGAAATTCTGAGGATGGTTCTTGCTCGTTGTTTCGCCATTTTTCGCCCCGGCCCAAATAGTGTGCAAGCCATTGATTCCCGTCAGACAAATGAGAGGAGAGGAGTCTGTCGTGAGTAGAGACTGTAACCATCCAAACTGCTCTTCGCCTAATAAACTGCGAGTCGGATCGGTACGATCATAGAGGCTTTTGAATTGGTTCCATCCTTGATCATCCCAGATATCGACATCCTGACTACTTCTCCAGAGTCTGGAATCGAGGATCACAAATGTAAAATCTCGATTCGGCATTTTCCATGCCCGCCATTTTTTCGGATTTTCATAAGGGTCAACGTGTTCGGCGCCGGTCGTCAAATGGTGCACGATTTGGAAATTTCTTCGCATGTAGGCAGAGTCTTGACCAAGTCCATCTATTTTTCGAATCAGGAGTTGCTCGGGACCCTTTACGTCGTCCATTCCATAATCATGGTCGCCTGGATTAATGACGTTCCAGTGCCGCATCATTTGCCATCGACTCGTTGGGCCGCAAATAGAAAGTGCCACAATTTTGTAGGCATCATCGGTACTCGGAGGGTACATGAGTAATTCCATGTACCAGACATCGTCTTCCCAAACCATGACTTGAAACTTGTAATCATCGAGGTGCTGATAAGCTTCGACGGTCGGTTGATCACGAACCGCCCAGACGTCCCGGTTTCCTGAAACGGCCCATCCGTCTTCTGTGCGTTTTTGAAGTCCCGAATTAATCGCATGGCAACTGAGACCACACAATTTGTAGGGTGCTTTCAGTTGGGGTAGTCGACCAACATAGTTTCCACCTCCGGGCACGTCCCCTACCAATCCCATTCCCGGGCCGCAAGCATCGGTTCCGACCCTTCCGTCGGAAGTGACGTTCTTGCCGTCCTTCCAAACCGTGTAGTAAAGTGTTTTTTCAGAGGGACTAACTGGTAACGTTACGTCAATCACTGCCGTATTACGTCGCCATTGGTTATTGATGATTCGACCAGTGCCGGCAATTTTTACCCGTTCCCAACCCTCTTCGGGTGATGGCGAATCGGCAACACGGATTTCGACTTTTTTGCCATCCGACGCGAACATTCCGACAAATCGGACATGCCATTTTTCATCGGCCAACGCCAGCGTATCCCCCAATGGATAACAGACCAGACAGTCAGTGTGGCCGATTTTCAAAGGTTGGTTTTGGTGAGGCTGAACCTCGAAGCGCGTCACATCGAAGTCGATAAGACCCCGTGATAAGACCCCGGTAAACCCCTCCGTTTTTTGACTAGGAAAAAAGTGGGTCAGCGAAACAGTCTCACCATTAGCCGAAAAAGTTACGCTAACCCGGCATCGGTTTTCCTCGGAGGGTTGCACGTGAACTCTCAAACGACATTGGTCCCCCGGTTTCAGTTGCATCGCATCGATTGATTTAAAAACAGAATCGTTCCACGTCGATGCGCCACCCTGGGGGGATGATTTCTCCGTTTTAGCAGGCCCCATGATTGCCAGTTGCTGTTTGTCATTCCAGCCGATTCTAATTAACTGGCCGAGTCGATTGTAGCTTTGGAAAACCGACTTCGATCCAATCGTGACGCCCATTAATCCGTAGCCGTCTTGGTACATTTTCCAATCGGGTTGATCTCCTTTGGGAACCGCGGGTCGATCGGCGCGATAGGTGAATTCGGCCTCCAGTTGATATTGCCCCGAGAGGTTCCATTGGGGGGTGTAGATGACGCCGCAATCTAAGGAGGGGTCATAATTTGTTTCAAATTTGAAGTTGTGGGTTTCAGCGTGAAATGGAAAACCTGTTCGGCGGGCGCGATCGCCGTAATTGTGCAATCGTCGTCGAAGTGCACCGTTTTGAATTTTCCAGAAACCGGGATTTAGCGTTTGCCATTGGTGGCCGTGAAAATGCGAGTCGGCCCGATCGAATCTGTATTCTGTTTTTGGTTCATCAGGAAAGGGGTGAGTTAACGATGGCAGTGGATGCGAATGGAGAGTCGATGCTGCCAACGCGGCGCCGGTTACGCCTGCTGCTCCCTCCAAGAACGTGCGCCGGTTTAAATCCGCGGCTGGACCAGGCTTTCGCTTTGGTTGTTTAGGATTCATGGTGCTTATCCAACTGGTAATTGTTAAATTTTACAAACGCTCGATACATCCATTAGAGCAAACCCAGATTGCCTCAAGGTTGTGGCGGTTAAATTTATTATAACCGGCATGGATGCGTTGTGATCGCCAAGCGGTGTGACCGGATCAAGACAGGGCCAAAGGACGCTGAAATTTGGTTTTTTATTTCGCTCCCAACTCTAACGGAGTGTATCTAAAGAGGTGTTGGAGAGTTTCAAGATTGTAAACAAAACTAGAAGTTTTCAGAGACAGGCGGTTGCTATGAAATATTGTAAATTGACTTTTTTGTTTGTTCCTTGCTGTTTCATTCTTGCGTTGCTGGTACAGGCTTGGATACCGGCAGCTTCACAAGCTCAGGAACCGGAGTGGTATCCTTACGTGTTAGCGCGGGGCAATGATCGGTCGGAAATTAAGAACACGCATATTAATGACCGCCCCTATCGCCCCTTTCATTTTTACGGCAATGCGGTTCGGCGTAATTTTCACAGGGGCAATCCAGCGCCCTTGCCAAAAGACGTGGTTCGCGCGTCAACGGTAAGATTGCGACGGCGATAGTTAGCGGTAATTAGCCGTAAAGCGGGTTAAAGGCGAAACAAGAACGGTGGGTTTTTCCCGCCGTTCTTATTTTTGGCTAACTCTCCTTCCGGGAATTAATAAAATTTGATTTGCATTCGAGATTCAATCTAAAGACTCTCAAGGTCTCGCGTCTCGTGCATTGCCCGTCAGGGTGACTTTCGGAATGGTGCCCAAAACGACCTATCTGTGGTTTTTTTCAAATCAAAGTCCCTTTTACGGTTTTTTATTGGCAGCGAAGAACTCGAAGGTTTAAAAACGTTGTGTGGGCAACTTTGGTTTAAATAATTCGACGAGCTCAACCATCAGTTTTGCAGCAGACCATCGTGCGTTTGCAGTTCATGATTTCATCCTTCGGCGATTTTGATTTAATATGAAAAAACTATTTGCGATCCTCTTTGTGCTGTTTGCCGGAACTGCCGTGGCAGAAGAAAAGCCGAACATTCTTTGGCTAACTTGCGAAGACAATAATATTAACTGGGTGGGGTGCTATGGAAATCCGTACGCCGATACACCTAACATCGACCGCCTTGCGGGCGAGGGGTTTCAGTACATGCACTGTTATGCCAACGCCCCCGTATGCGCACCGATGCGCAGCACGTGGATTACTGGCGTCCATGCACTATCGATGGGCACGCATCCGATGCGCAGTCGATATCCGATTCCTCATGAGACAATCAAATACTACCCTGATCTTTTAAAAGAGGCGGGATACTTCGTTGGCAACGCTCGAAAGACGGATTACAACATCGGCGGCCGCGATGACAAAAGTCCATGGGACACCAGCAAGGTTGACTGGAAGGTTCTTAAAAACAATCAGCCGTTTTTTATGGTAATTAACAGCACCAAGTCACACGAATCAAAAGCCTTTGGCGATGTGAATAATACAACACATGATCCGGATGATGTGCGGCTTGCCAAGTACCATCCTGACATCCCAGAGATCAGAAAAAATTATGCCCACTACCACGATCAAATGAAGAAGATGGACGCCGACATTGGATTGGCGTTGGCTAATTTAGAGAAAAGCGGAATGGCCAATAATACGATCGTCATTCACAATTCGGACCACGGCGGTGTTTTGGCCCGGAGCAAGCGATTTCTATTTAACAGTGGAACGCATTGCCCATTGATCATTCGAATCCCAGAGAAGTATAAGCACCTTCGCCCGGCTGACCCTGGAAGCAAGATTAATGAAATCGTAAGCTTTGTGGACATGACAAAGACATGGTTGAATATTTGCAGTGCGGAGACACCAGATTACCTGCAAGGAAAAGTCTTCCTTGGTCCGGATGTCGAATCTCGCGAATATCACGTTAGCTTTCGTGGTCGCATGGACGAACGTTGCGACAATGTAAGAGCGATTCGGGATGGAAAACTATTGTATATCAGAAACTATATGCCCTACGCGCCTTGGGGCCAAAAGTTAAATTACCTTTGGCAAATGAAAGCGACGCAGGCCTGGGATCAACATCACCGTGAAGGCAAAACGAATGCTGTAACGGGCCGATTTTTTGGAACCAAGCCGATGGAGGAGCTTTACGATACCGATGCCGATCCGGATAACATTAACAATTTGATTAGTGAACCAAAGTACGCCAGCGACGTGAAGCGGTTAAGCCAGGCATTGGATCATTGGCAGGTTGAGAAATTCGATTCCGGTTTAATGCCGGAAAGCGAAGTCGTAAAACGCTCGGAGGATTGCGGTAAGACCATTTACGAAATGGTACGAGATCCTTCGCTGTACGATCTTCGTGCCTATCAGGCCGCTGCCGCAATGGCACTGGAAGCGAATCCGAAAAACCTCCCAGCGATTTATGAAAATCTCAAAGCAGATGATTCAGGTGTCCGCTATTGGGCGGTCGTCGGTTGTTTTAACTTGCAGGAAAATACTGCGATCGATATGGATAAAATGAAAGCCTGCCTCAACGATGAATCCGATCACGTTCAGGCGATGGCCGCCTGGATTTTATATCGAGGAGGTGACCGGAAATCTGCACAGGCGTGTTGGAATCGGTTGCTTGCCGAGAGTTCCTATGCTTCCTTGAAGGTTCTCAATATTATCGACTGGATCGGTGATGGTGTTGAAGCCCACGTTGAGGCGATGAAAAAATGCCAATTCAGTCATCAAGGGTATGTACCCAAGATGAAAGAAAATCTTGGTGTCGCCGCCGTGAAACCTAAAAAGAAGCGAGCCAAATAGGTTAATTTTTTTCGATCGAGATCTCTCGAAGTCGTTCATCCGCAGGCTGTATTTCAATATGAAAAAAATATTCGCTCTCCTTTGTCTATTGCTTGCGTTGCCAATGAACGTGGAGGCGGTCGATCGTCCCAATGTATTGATCATCATGGCAGATGATTGCACATTTTCAGACTTGCCAATGTACGGCGGGCGAAATGCTAAGACTCCAAATCTCAATGCCCTCTCGAAACAGAGTCTGATATTCAATCGGGCGTATCTGGCATCGGCGATGTGCCAGCCATGTCGGGCAGAACTCTACACCGGACAATATCCAATGAGGAATGGCTGTGCTTGGAACCACTCGGCTAGTCGGCCGGGTACAAAAAGCATGCCGCATTATCTCGGAAAATTAGATTACCGAGTTGGCTTGGCTGGAAAAGTACACGTGCTTCCTAAGAAAGCATTTCCGTTTGAGTCGATTGCCGGATTTGATAAAAACTGTGTTCGGAATCCAACCTCCGCGCATGATTTAAGTGCGGCAAAGGAATTCATTTCGCGGGATGCAGACCAACCATTCTGTCTGGTCGTGGCTTTGGTGGAACCACATGTTCCGTGGGTCATGGGAGATGCTTCGGTTTATCCTCCGACCGACTTAGAACTGCCTCCGAATATTGCAGATACTCCAAGAACACGAGAAGACTTTGGGAAGTATCTTGCCGAGATCAGTTACATGGACGGTCAAGTAGGCGAAATTCTCAAGGTGCTCGAGGCGTCTGGCGAGTCAGACAATACGCTGGTTCTGTTTACATCCGAACAGGGGGCCCAGTTCCCAGGATGTAAATGGACGAACTGGGATACCGGAGTCCACACAGCGCTCATGGCTCGGTGGCCGGGGAAAATTGAAGGCGGATCCAGAACCAATGCGTTGGTTCAGTACGCCGATATCTTGCCGACAATTTTCGAGTTGTGCGGTGGAAATAGCCAGAGTCAGCCGTTCGATGGTACCAGCTTTCTGCCGGTTTTAAAGCAAACGACAAATCGCCATCGGGACTTTGTTTTCGGGATGCACAACAATGTTCCCGAAGGACCTGCGTATCCGATTCGATCGGTCTGCGATGGTGAGTTCCACTATATTCGTAATCTCTTACCCGCTGAAATCTACATTGAAAAACATCTCATGGGAGTCAAAGGCGAGGGCGTCCTCAACAATCCCTACTGGGGAACTTGGATCTGGGATTCTACAGAAAATAAGCGAACCTACGGATTGGTAAAACGCTACATGCATCGCCCTGCCGAGCAATTATATCGGTTGACCAGTGATGCTTATGAGATGAATAACCTCGCACTCGATCAGGAGTATAAGACAACCCTTGAAAAAATGAGCGCGGAACTTGATCGTTGGATGCAAAATCAAGGCGATCCCGGGATTGAACAAGATACACGAACAAGTCATCGAGCGGCAAAAAAAGGTCAACATCGATTTATGCCGCCTTCCAATAAAAAACAGGGCCTCCCGCTAAAGACGCCGAATTAGGTGATGCCCGAGTCAATCAGAAGTTCTCAGAGGAGCCCATGAAAATTACACTCGCATCAGTACTGTTAGCAGTTTTTCTGTCATTCGGTAGCGCCCCCTTGGATCGGTCTGCGGCACAGGAGGTCGATTCTAAGTACAACGTGTTGTTTATTATTTCAGATGATCTGACATCGACAGCGCTTTCGTGTTACGGAAACCCTCGCTGCCAAACACCCAACATTGATGCGTTAGCTGCCCGCGGAACACGCTTCACGCGGGCTTATTGTCAGGGGACGTACTGTGGTCCATCGCGGGCATCATTTATGTCGGGTTACTATCCGCATGCGACTGGTGTTCTGGGCTATAACAGCCCTCGGCCCCAAATTGGAGATCGAGCGACGTGGCCGCAGCATTTTAAAAATAACGGATATTACACCGCACGGGTTAGCAAGCTTTTCCATATGGGGGTTCCCGGTGGCATCGAAGTCGGTTTTGGAATCGAGGATCATTTGGGCTCAGACGGCTCCGATGACCCCGCTTCCTGGACCGAACGGTTCAATTGCCCGGGTCCAGAGTGGAAGGCTCCTGGGGATATTGAACTGCTCGAGGGAAATCCGGATGGCAAAAAGCCGCCCAAAGGCGGTAACAATTTTATCGTTGTTGAGGCCGATGGAGGAGATGAAGTCCATTCTGACGGACTTGCGGCAAAGAAAGCAGTCGAGCTTATTGAATCTCACAAAGGCGAACCATTTTGGCTAGGCGTAGGATTTGTTCGCCCCCACGTACCGTTCGTTGCGCCCCGAAGTTACTTCCCTCCTTTTCTACCGTATTCCAATAATCAATTGCCAGAGAAAGTTGCCGGAGATCGGGACGATACTCCCCGCGCTGGGATTAATTACAAAACCAGCGAAAACATGAAAATGGATATTCGCCGGCAAAAGAAAGCGGTGGGAGGATACCTCGCCTCGGTTGCATTTATGGATGCTCAAGTTGGGAAAGTGATGGGAGCACTCGACCGCGCCGGGTTGCGCGAAAAAACGATTGTGATTTTTACCAGTGACCACGGATACCATCTTGGAGAACATGATTTTTGGGCCAAAGTGAGCCTTCGTGAAGAATCGGCAGCAGTCCCTTTAATTATTTGCGTACCTAATCAACCGCCTGGTGTTTGTAACAGCCTCGTCGAACTTTTGGATCTTTATCCGACGATTGCTGACCTGTGTGGACTCGAGGTTCCGCAAAGACTGCAAGGTAAAAATATCAAATCGATGTTGAGCAATCCGGAGGCAACGGTACGGGAATCCGCGTTCAGTGTGGCGCCAACGCGTAAAGGATTTTTATTACGGGAAAATGACTGGGCCTACATCCAGTATGGAGAGGATGCGGCCAATGGAATCGAATTGTACGACATGAATTTGGATCCCAAGCAATATAACAATGTGGCAAAAAATCCGGCCCACGCTCAGTTGATCAATCAGTTTAAAGCAAAAATGAAAGCAAAAATGGCGCAGGTTAGAACCAACGATTTACCAAATTCGAACAAACAAAAAAAGCAACCAAAACAATAGAGGTCGTTTCGATCAATCACTATTTGTGCCGCAATGACAGTTCACGAGAAATGAACCATGAGAATTTTACTCGTTTCAATTAGCTTGTTTTTTTCCGTTTGGACACCGGCAGAATTATTGAGTGAAGAACCGCCAAATGTGGTTGTGTTTCTTACCGACGATCAGGGTTGGGGAGATCTGGGATGTTATGGGCACCCGAGAATTCAAAGCCCTAATCTGGATCAATTCGCCACTGAAGGCTTACGCTTAACCCAGTGCTACGCCGGTTGTAGCGTTTGCTCCCCATCTCGTTCAGCTATTTTGACAGGTCGAACGCCCTATCGAAATGGCGTTTGGCGGTGGATCCCATCGGGAAGTCAGTATCACCTTCGGGCCAGTGAAATCACGATCGCGGAGTTACTAAAAGAACGTGGTTATGATACCTGCCATGTGGGGAAATGGCATCTGAACGGAAAATTCAATAGCGTCGAACAACCCCAGCCAAATGATCATGGATACGACCATTGGATGGCAACTCAAAACAATGCGTCGCCCAACCATATGAACCCTAAAAATTTTGTTCGTAATGGAAATGCAATTGGCAACGCATCGGGCCCGAGTTCTATGATTTGTGTGGAGGAGGCGATTGATTGGCTTGCGTCGCGAGACAATTCCAGTCGACCATTTTTTTTGACAGTCTGGACTCACGAGCCTCATTTGCCAATCGAATCGGCTGAAAAGTACATGCAGCCGTACGCCGACATCAAAGACGAAGGTGTCCGGCAGCATCACGGTAACATTACTCAACTCGACGACGCGTTTGGTGCATTGATGGCAGGCTTGGATCGCATGGGGTATCGCGACGATACGCTAGTGATTTACACCTCGGACAATGGCCCCGAGGGCAATGGGACATCGGGAAGAACGCGTGGATCCACCGGTGGGTTACGGGGACGCAAGCGAGCCTCTCACGAGGGGGGAATTCGAGTGCCCGGAATTATCCGTTGGCCGGGCCATGTTGCGGCGGGGTCACAAAGCGACACCCCAGTGATTGGCTCTGATATATTTTCCACGATTTGCGATATTGTAAAAATACCTCTCCCTCAGGATCGAACTATCGATGGGGCAAGTATGTTGCCGGTCTTTGAAAATAAACCGATCCTACGTGAACAACCGCTGTACTGGCGAAATCATCTGGCTCCCGAGAAATCACGTGTAGCCATGCGAGTTGGCGACTGGAAAATATTGGCGTCGGATAATTTAACTCAGTTTGAGTTGTATAACATTCGGGATGATTGGCAAGAAACAGACGACCTGCAATCGAAACACCCCGTCAAATTTGAGTCACTGAAAAAGCAATTAATTCAAATGGATGCGGCTGTATTAACTGAGGGCCCAGACTGGTGGAAAGAAGATAAGCCCCGCTCTCGGAAATCAACCAAGGCCGTAAACCCGCCCCCAGGAACCGACAGCACCGGTCGGTTTAAACAAGTCAATGGTGTCCGTGTGACTGCGTGCGATTTGGGATATCGATTGAAAGCAACTGGTGAAGGCCTAGCGCTGCGAAAGCTCGATTCGCCCATTCTCGGTCGAGCCGTGTTGAGCACAACGTATCGGAGTAATCAGAGGAAGGGGAAAACGCGAAATGCGGCCATCGTTTTCGGGTCGGACTCTAGCAACCACGAGACATTGAAAATCGGCACGGCTATGGGAATGAATCAACATGTAGCGTTCAGTGGTGGCTGGCAGAATGTGGGTGACCTTGCCAGGGTCGACGCTAATTTCGAGCCGCTCGATACTTTTAAAATCCAAGTTGAATTTGATTTAGATCGCCACGTCGCGATCGCCACTATAAATGGTTCAACGGTGAAAGCGTCCCTGCCGCCGGCATTGAAAGAAATTTCATGGGTGGGATTTTATGTGAAGGCAACCGAATCTGATTTCGCTGAATTGAAAATTGAAACAAAATAATTAATTTTGTTTACGATTCAATCAGGATCGTATCATCGTCTTCGTACGGCGGACTACAGCAGCAAAGCAATCGTAAAGCGACCGAACCGCTATTTGTAATTTGGTGAATCTGGCCGGGCGGTATCGAAACTGCGTCGCCGGCGACCACGTTTTGCGTCTGACCCTCAACGGTCATGACCCCTTCACCCTCAGTGATGAAATAAATTTCCTCGGCTTTTATGTGATAATGCGGAATGGTCTGCCCTCCCACGGGGACGCGGGCTTCCGCAAGGCTTTGGTTGCGAATCGACGAATTTCGATAAGACAACAATTCGCGGATTTCGGAAGAATCCTTCGTGGTGAATGAGGGAACGACGTTAAGGTTTTTAATGTCCATTGTGTTGAGTCTCCTTTATCTTAAATGCTGAAATAAATTCACTGGCCGAGATTTTTGTCTTCGAGCGATGGTTGTCTCCAAAATCCAACGCGTCCATCGCTTCCCGATGCCCAGCCTTGACTGCCTGAAGGAGAAAATTGGATTGAGTGAAATCCTGTTTCAGAAATACGTTTCCAATTGTGGCCCAAGTCATAGGAAATGTCTGTGCCGGTGGGGCCAACCGCGATCGCACAGGGTGAACCACGGTGGTGGCCGCGGGTAACGCAACTACGGTAGCCGGAGGGAGGTGTCGCCGCCGGTGGGACTGCCCAAGTGGACCCCCCGTCCTGTGAGACCGCATAATTATGAGTGATGTCGTTGGCCAATTTATAGTTGCCACCAACGACGATTCCATGTTTTGTGTTGATAAAACAAATCGAAAAAATACCTGAAGATGGGTTTCTTGGAATCGGCACGTTTGCCATCGTCCACTGTTTTCCGGCATTTCGAGAAATTGCAATTCGACTATCTTTGCTCGACTCGTTTTCAAGAGCGCCGCCCAGGGCGACAAAAATATTTGCCGGTTGAATGGTGATCATGTTCGTCCCGCTAGCTGCAAAACCAGCTTCGCCCGCCAGAGTTTGAGGTGTGTTGGTAGCTGGACTCCATGAAGCTCCCCCATCGAACGTTCTTAGAAGGAATAGTTTCCCATCAATTGGGTCTCCCATAATGACTCCATCTTTTTTATTTAAAAACGACAGGGCATCGAGGAATATTTTTTCATCCAGATTCTCGTAAACTCGTTTCCAATTGGCACCTGCGTCGGTACTTCGGTAAACGCAAGCTGGTGTTCCCGATGTCATGGCAACAATGGTTTGTGGGTCGATCGCATGAATGTCACGAAAGTCAAGCTGCTCAGCGCCCGGAACAACACGAAGGTTCCAGGTTTTTCCCGCATCGACGGTGTGAGCGACCGTTCCGCCGGTTCCGCTGACCCAAGTAGTCGATTCGGAGAATACGTGCAATCCCCGAAGGCTTGCCTTCGTATCGAGTTGAATTAGCTGCCATGGCTCGGTCTCCCGACGTTCATCCTCTTGTCTTTCAGTGGCTTGTGTGAAACCGCATGAAAAACTGGAAATGATTGCAATTAATAGTAGTTTATCGATCAGTTTAGTTTTCATTTGGAACCCTAATTGACTTATAATCGGCTCTTAAAAGTAGTTGTCGCGCGAAGCGGAAGTTATCAAACTTCGGATAGAAAATTCAGGCAACAAAAAATCGAATTTAATTTAACGGTTACTTGGTAAGTCGAATGAATCATCGTAATACAATTTATCTGTGTTGCCTTGGTTTTGTCTGTTTTTTTAATTTACTACCGCAGATCGCATCTGGACAGGATCAGGCGAAGATCAGTTTTGCCGATCAAGTGCTGCCTGTTTTCGAAAAGTACTGTTACACTTGCCATGGCTCAGAGATCCAGGAGAGTGAGTATCGGTTAGACATCAAAAGTGCGGCCATGGGAATTGGCGATCGTGGTGATCAGCCAATCCAAGTTGGCGACCGAAAACACAGCCCACTATTTCTTCTCGTTAGTGGTGGTGATGACGGTGAGCGAATGCCACCAGTTGAAGCGGAGGAATCGCTCAATAAAAAAGAGATTGAAATCATCGGCCAATGGATCGATGAAGGGGCCATTTGGCCGGATGAACTTGCTAACGAAGCAGCAATTGGTTCGGGGCGGCGAAAAATAGTAACGGATCATTGGTCATTTCAGCCGGTGGTCGATCATGCTCCTCCCAAAATCCTGTGGCAATCGCCAATCGATTTTCCGATCCAAGGAGCAGTGGATAAATTTATTAGCAAACGGCTTCAGGAAAATAGCCTCCATCCATCATTGCCGGCCGATCGAACGACGTTGATTCGCCGGGTCTATTTGAACATGCTCGGGCTTCAACCCTCGCCCGAACAGGTTCGGCAATTTGTGGCCGATGAGTCCGAATTCGCCTACGCGAATTTGATCGATCGTGTTTTGGAGAGTCCTCATTATGGAGAGCGCTGGGCGAGGCATTGGCTGGATGTTGTCCGATTTGGCGAATCGACCGGTTATGAAGTGAATCGAGATCGTGCGAATGCCTATTATTATCGAGACTATGTGATTGACTCTTTCAATAACGATAAGTCTTATCAGGATTTTGTTATCGAGCAGATTGCAGGCGATTCGGTCGGGGTGGATGTCGGAACTGGGTTTTTGGTTGGCGGCGCCTATGACATTGTAAAGAGTCCGGATAAAAATCTGACACTCATGCAGCGAGAGGACGAGTTAGCCGATTATGTAAATACCACCAGCACCACGTTTCTAGGTTTGACGGTAGGTTGTGCCCGATGTCACAACCATAAATTTGACCCGATTCTGCAATCGGATTACTACTCACTTCAGGCAGTGTTTGGTGGAGTTCGCCATGGAGAGCGAAAGCTAAAAGAGCACCTTGATCCATCGGCTGGAGAGTCGATGGACACTCTTGAATCAGAGCGGGAATCTTATCAGCAACAACTCGCTGCCTTGCGAAAAAAATTACCCCCGCGAGGCGCTCTGGCGGTCGATTTGCCGGAGGTCAATGCTAAAAAGAATGTGGATGATTTTCAGCCCATCGATGCCAAATACATTCGTTTTGAGATCTTTCGAACGAACGGTGCGGAACCCTGTATCGACGAACTCGAAGTCTATTCCCATCAGGATCAAAAAAACATTGCGTTGGCATCGAGTGGATGTAAAGTGCGTTCTTCGGGGGACTATCAGAACAATCCAAAACATCAATTAAAACACCTCAATGATGGAAAGTACGGAAACGATTTCAGTTGGATATCGAATCAGCAGGGAGCCGGCTGGGTAGAGATTGAATTTCCGAAGCGGATTGCAATTGATCGAGTCGTCTGGGGGCGGGAAAGAAACGGTGCCTATGCGGATCGTTTAGCCACTGGCTACACCATCGAAGTTTCGATCGATGGGAAAGACTATCAGCGAGTTTCCGGTTCGGCGAGGCGTCCGTCTCGGCAGGCTGATTCGATGGATTTAGATTTGGAAGCCATTGGTCGTCTCTCCGCGCCAGATGCTTCCAAGGCGAGAGATTTGCTGGCGCGGCTAAAACAGACCGAGACGCAGCTCGCTACGCTGGTTCAATCCATACCGACCGCTTATGTGGGTAATTTTTCTCAACCACCCGTGATTAAACGTCTCTATCGCGGAGATCCACTTTCACCTAGAGAAGAGGTTTATCCGGATGCGCTGGCTGTTCTGGGGACACTCGGAATGACTTCGGAAGAACCGGAACAAAGCCGTCGGCTAAAGTTGGCTCAATGGATCGCCTCCGAAGATAATCCGCTCACGGCGCGAGTTATTGTGAATCGCGTTTGGCATTACCATTTCGGTCGCGGTCTGGTCGCAACCCCAAGTGATTTGGGAAAAAATGGCTCCGCTCCGAGTCATCCGGATCTTCTGGATTGGTTAGCGATTCGATTTATGGAAAATGACTGGTCGTTGAAATGGCTTCATCGCGAAATTTTATTGTCGAGTACCTTTCGGCAGTCGAGCAAGCCACGACGAGAAGCACTTGCCAAAGATGCTGATTGTAAATTGTTGTGGAGATTTCCTCTGAAGAGACTGGAAGCCGAAGCGATTCGTGATTGTGTATTACAGCTAAGTGGAAAATTAAATTTACAGGCAGGAGGACCTGGGTTTTTGTTGTTCAAAATTGACCGGGAGAACGTCCATCATTATTTCCCGCTAGAAAAATTCGGCCCCGAGCATTTTCGACGCATGATTTACATGACTAAAATTCGTCAAGAGCAGGATGAGGTGTTTGGTGTGTTCGATTGTCCCGATGGAGGTCAGACAATTCCTAATCGAAACCAATCGACGACGGCGCTGCAGTCGTTAAATATGCTCAATAGTAAATTTATTATTGAACAAGCGGCGTTTTTCTCTGAACGATTGCAACGAGAGGCTGGAAGTCAGGCAAAAGATCAGGTCAATCTCGCGTTTGATTTAGCATTTGCGAGAGCCCCAGCAGCAGCAGAACGGCAAGATGCGGAAGCATTGATTCAACAGTTTGGTTTGGCATCTTTTTGTCGAGCGATATTAAATTCGAATGAGTTGTTATTCGTGAGGTAGCTTGTGAGCTCGAGATTACGTCCATCCCATTTTTTGAACCGTCGCTCGTTTTTGTCCAATACAATGACGGGCTTAAGCGGGATTGCGCTGACACAACTACTTGCTTCAGAGCGTTTGTTAGCAAATGCCGACGACCAAAAAACTCCGATTCGCCCAAAATTCTCGCCCGAACAGCCAGCGCTAGCGCGGCAACCCCATTTTCCCGCCGCCGCGAAGAATGTAATCATGATCTTTTGTGCGGGGGCGTGTAGCCAAATAGATACCTTTGATTACAAGCCGGAATTGATTCGTATGCACGGTCAGTCGATGCCCGGAGAGAAGGTGGTCACGTTTCAAGGAGCGCAGGGGAGTTTACAAAAAAGTCCATGGGAGTTTAAACCACGCGGCGAAAGCGGCAAAATGGTTTCGACGTTAGTCGATCACATCGGCGATATGGCGGATGATATTTGCTTTCTTCATTCCTTGACGGGGAAGACAAATACTCATGGACCGGGCGAGAATTTTATGTCGACTGGTTTTACGCTTGATGGTTTCCCTAGTATCGGCGCCTGGGCAACCTATGGGCTTGGGAGTGAAAACAATGAACTGCCGGCCTTTGTCGCGATCCCGGATCCTCGCGGCACGCCCCAGTCGAGCGTCAACAACTGGGGACCCGGTTTTTTGCCAGCTGTCTTTCAGGGGACTGACTTTAATGCAGCCAATCCGATTCGAAACCTAGCGCGACCGGATGGAATTTCTAATCGGGAAGACGCTGCCACTCGTGCCTTTTTGAGGCGAATGAACGAGCGTCATTTAGCTCAGTTTCCTGGAGATACTGAGTTAGCGGCGCGGATTGCCAGTTACGAACTGGCGGCCAAAATGCAATTGAGTGTCCCAGAAATTAGCGATTTATCGACCGAACCAGAGCACATTTTGTCCCTCTACGGTGCGAACGATTCGACCAATGAGTTGAAATCCAGCTTTGCCAAGAATTGTATTTTGGCGAGGCGGTTGGTTGAAAAAGGAGTCCGCTTTGTCCAGTTATTTAACGGTGCCTACCAGACAGGTGGCGAAGGAACTAGCAATTGGGATGGCCACAAGTTCCTTGAAAAACAATACGCAGTTCACGGGCAAATTCTGGACCAACCCGTCGCTGGTCTTTTAAAAGACCTAAAACAAAGAGGGCTGCTTGAAGATACGCTCGTCATCTGGTGTACCGAATTTGGACGGATGCCGACCTTCCAAGCTGGAGCAAGCGGTCGAGATCATAATCCATCTGGCTTCACAGCCTGGTTAGCTGGTGCAGGAGTCAAAAAAGGGTTCAGTTTCGGTGCGACTGATGATATTAGTTACAAAGCTGTCGAAGATGTCGTTTCGGTATACGATTTCCATGCAACGATTCTTCATCTTTTAGGTCTCGATCATGAGCGATTGAGTTTTTATCACGACGGAATTGAACGACGGCTTACCGACGTGCATGGCAACGTCATCAAACAGATTTTAACCCGCGGTTGATCGTGGGATTTTAACGCAAGTTAAAATATCTCTGACTTCAGAGCATTACTTTTTTGGGATTTGTTGCAATGTCGCGACTAGGTAGTCCCAGTATTTTTTCACACTGGCAATCTCGCACTTTTCATCGGGCGAGTGTGGGTTCTTAATGGTTGGCCCAAAAGAGATCATATCCAATCCTGGGTACACGCTTCCGATGATGCCACACTCAAGTCCTGCATGGACGGCATTGACGGTCGGTTTGACGCCGAACAGATCAGAATAAATCTGAGCCATTTGCCGCAGAATTTCTGAGTCGGCGTTGGGCTTCCAGCCTGGGTAGCCGCCGGTATGTTCGACATCGGCCCCGGCAAGTTGAAAGGCGGATTGGATCGTTCTAGCGAGGTCATCCCGAGCTGTTTCTACACTGCTTCGTGTTAAAAACTGAACTAAAACGGTTCCTGACTCAACCAACACTCTGGCCAGGCTGGTCGAAGTTTCGACGAGTCCTGGCATCTCATCGCTCATTCTGGCAACACCACAGGGGGCGGCGTAAATCGCCTGAATTAGATTTTTTTGCGAGCTTGCGTCCATCACCGTTTCGGTCGTCGGTGCCGGCTCGATGGAGGCCATCAGGTCCGGTTCGGTACGAATGAGTTCGGTCTGAATGACGCCGATGGTTTCAGCAATGTGTTTTTTAAAATTATCGATTTGATTTGAATCGACGACGACGACCGCAAACGACTCCCGAGGGATGGCGTTTCTTAAACTTCCACCGTCGAGGGATGCGATTCTCAGTCCGAAGTTATCAGCGCCTTTCCAGAGTAGACGATTCATGATTTTATTGGCGTTGCCACGGCCGAGGTGAATCTCACAACCAGAATGCCCCCCTCGCAATCCTTTCACCGATATTTTGAATGCGGTTCCTTCGCCGGTAGGAATCGGTTCGTAGTTTGCTTTGATATTTGTATCAATTCCACCGGCGCATCCAATGCACAATTCTCCCTCATCTTCGGTGTCGGTGTTTAGAAGAATCGATCCGGTGAGGATGCCCGGCTGTAGTTTGAAGGCGCCTGTCATCCCCGTTTCTTCATCAATCGTGAAAAGGGCTTCAACTTGTCCGTGCTCGATGTCGGTCGCGGACAGAACTGCCATGATCGAGGCAACGCCCATGCCATTATCGGCACCGAGAGTTGTGCCTTCGGCGGTTAGCCAACCATCGTCCGTGATCACAGATCGAATTCCTTCGGTCTCGAAATCGAAAACGGTATCGGCATTCTTTTGATGGACCATGTCGAGATGCCCCTGGAGAATAACGCCTTGGCGGTCTTCCATCCCAGGAGTTGCGGGTTTGCGAATAATGACATTGCCAATGTCATCCACGACAGTTTCCAGATTTAACCCCTCACCAAATTGTTTCATGAACTCAATGACGCGACCTTCTTTTTTAGAGGGCCGCGGAACAGCGTTCAGTTCTTCGAAGTGGGTCCAAATGGCATTAGGCTGGAGGCGGGTTGCGGCTTCATTCATGATTCAGAACTACGATTGATGGACAGCGGACGTTTCAGTTGATTGTAGGAATTCGGTGTTTGAATACTACTGCTGGCGACGTTTTTGGAGTGATTGGCGGATGTTTATAGGGGCGCCTGGTTTTGTTTTTGATTTAAATAGTGACGCAGGTCGACGTTTTTCGATGTGTCGTTTAGGCTGAGCCTCGATTTTAGAGAATTTTTCGTCGCTCGATTCAAATTTTTGACTCCATGATTTATCTGATATTACAAGTTGTATTTGCTTCGTCATTTACGCTGTTCATAAAGTGGGCGCAAATTCGAAGACAGGAAAATGTCATTACGATCGGAGCGATCAATTATATTGTCGCTGCAGTTTCCATCGTTCCAGTATTTTTATTCTCCAACCTCAGCCCCGTTTCGTTTGGCGCTTTGTGGACGGGGGGCTCGATGGGAGCCGTGTATTTCATTGCTTTCTTTTTTGCAATTTACTCAATCCGCAAGGTGGGGGCATCGACGACGACGGTCGTCAGTGTGCTTTCGATTTTGATGCCGATTGGATTCGCGGCTATCATGTGGCAAGAAAAACCAGATCTTGTGCAGTCAATTGGCATCGGAATGGCGCTGTTGGCGTTGACGCTAATCGGTGCTCAAAAGAATCCACATCCAAGTGATTTCGAAACAAAGTCTCGCTGGCTGGTACCGGTGGTTTTATTTTCGTTTTTTCTCTTGTGTGGTTTTAGCCGTCTTTCGCAGGAAGCTTTCAAGCACGTCAGTTCGCCCGAGCATCGTCCAACGTTCATTTTGGCTGCGTTTACGATCGCAGCGATTCCATCGTTAATCGTATTGATTCACGGTAGGCGTATGCCCACAGCGATGGAATGGTTCATTGGGTTTTTGATGGGGATCTCAAATAATTTGCAAACTTATTTTGTGTTGTTAGCGCTTCATTATTTTGAGGGCTTCATTGTTTTCCCAGTCACCAGCGCTGGTGGAATTGTTTTAACAACACTCGTCGCAACGAGTTTGTTAAACGAGCAGCTAAATAAACGCACCTACGTCGGGATTGCGATCGCCGTTGTATCGCTATTCCTCTTGTATTGGATTCCGTAACGCAGCCGTTGGGCGGTTACAATGATTTTGTGCGACCGCCATCGACCGGCAAGTTGATACCGTTGATGTACGACGCCAGGTCAGATGCGAGGAACGCGATTGCCGAGGCCACTTCACGAGGTTCAGCAAATCGTCTCGCCGGGATAGAGTTTTTCATTGCTTCGCTGATGACATCGATCGACTTGCCGGTTTTTTCAGCTTTGTTGGTAATGATAGAACTCAGTCGTTCAGTGGCCGTTGCTCCGGGGAGAATGTTGTTGACCGTAATGCCGTAAGGCCCAAGTTCGTTGGCGAGTGTTTTCGCCCAACTGGCCACTGCTCCGCGAATGGTATTGGAGACTCCCAGTCCATCGAGCGGTTGTTTTACCGACGTTGAGATTACGTTGATGATTCGTCCAAAACCGGCAGCTTTCATTCCTGGCACCACCGCTTGGGCGAGAAGATGGTTGCATTTAAGGTGCTGAGTGAACGCATTTTCAAATTCGACCAACGAGGCTTCAAAGACATCGCCTCCAGGTGGTCCACCAGTATTGTTGACCAGAATGTGGAAGGCGGTTGAGTCATCAATTTGTTTCTGAACCGCTTGGGCAAGCGCTTCCGGGTTGCGGAAATCAGCGATTAAGAACTGGTGGGCCTGGCCGTCGATGTTGGGCAACTCGTCTTTTGCCTGTATTAACCGCTGTTCATCTCGGGCGACCAGCGTCACATTTGCGCCACATTGGGCGAGAGCGAGAGCCGATGCCTTCCCGATACCTTGCGTGCTGCCGCAGACGAGTGCATTTTTGTTTTTCAAGTCGATTTGCATTCATAGTCCTTTTTTATTGGTATATTTCATTGTACGGCATTTTCTAATACGCGTTCGAAACGAAAGATATTCTGTAACCCAAATGGATCGCAAACTTCGTATTAACGGGCATTCGCATCTGCTTCCTTATCCGGAAGAAATTCCGCAGTTCCTAAAAGACAATGAAATCTTTTGGGTCGATCAGGACAAAAAGTACATGTTGCAGAAGGGTTGGAAACGACCAGTTACGGATTCCAGTTTTTTCCTCGATGAAAAACTGGAATGGATGGCTCGTTATAAAATCGATCACGCTGTCGTCCTCAACCTATCGCAGTTGTACGGTAACGGACTGCGTTTGGAAACCATGAAAAAAGCGTTGAGGTTCCAGAATGATTTCAATGCGAGAATTCAGCGAGAAAACCCGTCCAAATTCACCTGTGGGTTTGTGGTTCATCCGGGATATGTCAATGGAGCGTTATGGGAAATTCAGCGGTGTGTCGAAGAACTTGGGCTGCGGCTACTTTGCTTGCCGACACACTATATGGATACGATCGGCTCGTGGCAGTGCATCTTCGATGAAGAAAACGAAAAAATATTTGAGCTTTGCAGTCAGTACAACTTAGCCGTCGAAGTCCATCCTTATGATGGAGAGAAATTTGTTAAGCTCGAAAATCGAGCGTGGCGATTTCATTTAATTTGGATGTTAGCCCAATGTGCGGACGCCTATCATTTTTTGACGCTTAACGGATATCAGGACAAGTTTCCAAACATGCGTGTCTGTTTTGCCCACGGCGGGCAACTTGCACAAATCAATTTAGGGCGGAGGATTCAGGGGTTTGATGGTAGACCCGATTTGTTTGAGGGAATGCAGCATCCTCGTAAGGCGGTCGGTCATAAAAATATCTTTTTTGATACTCTGGTTCACGATACCGGATCGCTCAAACTCTTAATTGAGAACCAAGGCACCGATCAAGTTATTTTGGGACTGGATGATCCCTACCCGCTTGGAGAAATGGAGTCGGAACCTCAATCTTCGTATCCCGGAAAAATCCTTGATCTCGCCATTGAGAGAGAAATCATCAACGCGTCGGAGTATGACTCAATTTGGTCTCAAAATGTAATTCAATGGCTATGTGGCGATGATGAACTTGAAAAAAAGCGACTTGTCGACCGGATTTTGTCAGTTTGACTTGGACCTCTCGTCCGATTTATTTTCATAGGTGACCGCGCCGTTGCTTGCCAGCGGTAGATTTTTGCCGGAAAATTGATCGTCTTGTTAGGAGCCAGTGCGCTATGAAACGATCCAGTAATTCGATTTCGAAAACAGCTGCCGTCGATTCCGGGGGCAGACCCGATTCCAGTTTGCCGACAGAGGTTTCTGAACGTCCCGGCACAAAAAGATATGCACGTTATAAAGCGGTGATCGATTGCGTTTGTCGGAGTGACCGATTTTTATTAACGGATATTAAAACCGCGTGCTATCCAGAACAGCCAGGGTTTGTAACGCGGCTGATTAACGACCTGGTTCATTCGGGATGGGTGATCCGGGAATCCGAAAGCAGCAAGGATTATCGTTGGAATCCCAGTCGAACGTTTTCTCCTGTCCGCTGGATTGATGAAAAAATATTTGGATCACAAATAAAGTCATCGCCACTGGCCGGGCGGCCTCGCGAGCGATTGCTCGATCAGGGGGCTGAGTTATTGACGAACGCGGAATTGATCGCCATTCTTGTTCGCAGTGGGCGCCCGGGGGAATCCGCGGTCACCGCTGGTCAAAAAATCGCGAAAGAATTTGATGGCCGCCTAGAGGACTTGCCCGGAGCTGGCCGTGGCGAGCTAAAGTCAATCAGCTGCGCTATTGAAAAGACAGCCTACTGTCAGATGATGGCCGGAATTGAGTTAGGCCGGCGGATTGCCGCACTTTCTGATGATAAAATTACGATCCGGATCAACTCGAGTTCAGATGCGATTGTTTTTTGCGAACGTTTTTTTAAACGTCTAATTACCGATCGCAAACAGGAAGAGTTTCACATCGTCACTTTGGATACTAAAAATCAGGTAATCGACACCCACCAAATTACCATTGGAACACTCGATGCAAGCCTTGTGCATCCCCGCGAAGTGTTTCGCGCAGCGATCAAAGATGCGGCTTCTTCTATCATTTTAGTCCACAATCATCCATCGGGCGATCCAACACCTAGCACGCAAGATATCGCAGTTACACAGCGGTTAACGCAAACGGGCGAGCTGATTGGAATTGATGTGCTCGATCACATCGTCCTTGGAAAAGAACGGTCGGTTAGTGTTCAAGAATTCGCTTAGCCTACGAACTTCTTTGCTCGGGACCCAGATTAATTTTCGAACGCGATGCAAATGTTTTTTGGCTCGGTAAAGAAACGAAGCGCTTCCTGGCCGCCTTCTCGTCCGACGCCGGAATCTTTCATTCCCCCAAAGGGAGTGCGAAGATCACGCATCAACCAGGTATTAATCCAAACGACTCCGCATTCGATTTTTTTTGATAGCCTCATCGTGCGGTCAAGATCTCGAGTCCAAATTGTTGCTGATAACCCGTACCTCACATCGTTCGCCATTTCAATCAATTCCTCTTCATTATTGAACGGCATGAGCGTGACAACGGGGCCAAATATTTCTTCCTGGTTTAATCGACAGCGGTTGTGTTGAACTTCGATGATGGTGGGTTCGATGTAAAAACCCTGCTCATACCCCGCGACGGTTGCCGGTTTACCGCCGCAGAGAAGGGAAGCATTGGCGGAGTCGATTTCATCGAAATAGGAGAGTACCTTTCGATAATGATCGCCTGAAACCATTGCGCCGATGGTGGTTTCCTTTTCAGCGGGGTGGCCGATGGTGAGTTGACCGGTGCGCTCTACAAGATCGGTTTTAAATTTTTCATAGATGCTGGATTCGACAAAGATACGAGATCCACAAAGACAAATTTGTCCCTGATTTGCAAAGGAAGATTGAATTGTAGTTTCTAAGGCGCGCTCGTAATTGCAGTCGGCAAATACAATGTTGGGGTTTTTTCCGCCCAATTCGAGTGAGAGTTTTTTGAATTTCGGTGCAACCACGCGAGCAACGTGCTCACCGGTGGCAGTCCCGCCAGTAAATGAAATTGCCTTAATTTTTTCGTGTTCAAGGATCGCCTGGCCGGTTCGAGCTCCGGTGCCCTGAACGATATTGAGTACGCCCGCCGGAAGGCCCGCTTGGTTGCACAATTCCCCCAGCATTGATGCAGTCCGGGGAGTGAGCTCGCTTGGTTTGGCAATCACACAGTTACCGGCTGCTAGCGCGGGGGCTATTTTCCATGTGAATAAATACAGTGGTAAATTCCAAGGAGAAATGCAACCGACCACGCCGAGAGGCTGTCGCAGTGTAAAGTTGATCGCGTTCTGCCCCACGCTCTCGTGGGATTCACTCGAGAATTGAGTAATGGCGTTGGCGAAAAAATGAAAATTACTGGCGGCGCGAGGAATTTCGATCGCGCGCGCCCTGCTAATCGGTTTGCCACTATCTTCGCATTCGGCGATTGCAAGCGATTCGATATTTTCCTCAATCAGGTCACCAATTTTACTTAAAATCCGAGATCGCTGTTCTAGCGTCGATTCGCCCCATTGCGTTTGTGCGTTGGAGGCCGCGATGACCGCCTGCTCGATGTCTTTTTCAGTCGAATCGGCGATTCTTCCCAGCGAGGTTCCGTCAGCCGGATTGATATTTTCGATCCAACCGTCTTCGACGGGATGACAATAAGTGCCGTTAATAAAATTGATGGTTGCTGGTGAGTTTGAACGGTTCATCGAAACGCCCTTGGGAGTTTAAGTTTGAGGGCAGTAGGCGATAGCTTTGATTTCGATTATCAAATCCGGATGAGGCAGTTGGTGTGCTGCGACGGTCGTTCGCGCCGGACCGGTAGCGCCCGCAAAGAACCCCCCGTAAACTTCGTTATAGCCTGGAAAGTCGTCCATGTTGACGAGGAACGTTGTGATGTCAACGACATCTTCGAGCGATCCTCCAACTTCGGTGAGGTAATCCTGAATATTTTCTATTACGGCCCGCGTCTGTTTGCGAATGTCGTAAACTTTTTTGCCATCGACGACCTCCATGCCCTCGATTGAGTTGTCTTTGCGACGTGAACTCGTGCCGGAAATAAACATGAAATCGCCAACCCGTTTTAGGTGAGGATAAGCGCCCAATGGTTTTGCTTTTCCCTCAAATATTTTGCCATTTTCCATCGAACGTTGTCACTAATTGAGATTGAAACAGGTGAAAGAGCCTTGGGAGAGATGGATTCAGTCACGTCGATCCGCGGCGGCTTGAATCTAAAGATAAAACTTAATATGAAGCGTCAGTAAATGTAAGTCGGCCCGCCTATCGAAGAGGCTTGTTTGTCAGACTCCATGCCAGATTTAGGTCCGATGACGGAACCCTCGCAACGAAAGACAGACGAATTCAGCGATGCCCACCCGGCGGAATCTCGGCCAACGAGCGGGGATCATAGCCACCTAATTTGCTTTCAGTTTGTTATTTCTCGGATTTAGGTTCCATTAGCTCGAGGCCAAACTTTTTTCCTTTATCGACACCGGGAACGCCGTAGGCCATCCATTCCGGTTCGGGGGCATCCATGAGATAGAAATCGAAAAACTGTTGCATTCGGGTCGCAAAATCTCTTCGATTTGCATCTTTCATGACCCAGTGTGGATCGCCATTGTAATTCAGTAGCCAAGCGGGTTGTTCGAGCCGCCGCAATGCGACAAAAAGTTCGATCCCCTGATACCATGGAACTGCCCCATCTTTATCGTTGTGAAGAATTAATAGTGGAGTTTTGATTTTGTCGGCAAAGAACACAGGGGAGTTGGCGATATATTTATCGCGGGCCGACCAAAGATCGGCACCGATTCGAGATTGAGTTCGCTCGTATTGAAACATCCGACTCATGCCGCTGGACCAGCGAATCCCACCGTAGGCGCTGGTCATGTTGCTGACCGGTGCCCCTGATTCGGCACAGGCAAACATATCTGTTTGCGTTACCAGATAAGCCGTTTGGTATCCGCCCCAGCTGTGTCCCTGCATGCCGATTTTTTTAGGATTAACAAACCCTTGTTTGACAATCGATTCCACTCCCGGAAGCACGGCATTGACGGCGCTGGGGCCCGGCTCGCCAGTTTTGTAGGGGATATCTGGAATGAAAACGACATAACCCCGGCTGACATAAAAGCTGTGGTTAATAATCGATCGGCCAGCTGCTGGCGTGTAATAACTATGAAGATTATCTGAGTTGCGTTCGTAGAAATAAACCATCATCGGGTACTTCGTTTGAGGGTCGAATCCGTCCGGTTTGATTAGAATCCCGTCCAGCGGTTGTCCATCTGTGGCCTTCCAATGCACTAACTCAGCCGAGCCCCATCGATAATTCTCTTGTTGTGGATTGAGATCGCTGAGGCGGTAGATTTTTTTGAACGCGGTGGTGCTGGACCATAAATCCGGGCAGCGCCTGAATGTGCTGCGACTAAAAATCACGTCGTCAGTGTTTTTAGATTTGCTCAACCCAGACACCCGTTCATCGAGCATCATTAGCCGTTTTAATTTTGGACTGGCTGATTCTTTACTGGTCTTTGCCTTGCCCTTAGAAGGCTCGGCGAGCGTTAGTTGGTAAAAGCCGCTGGCTTTCGTTTCGTCATCAAATGCCGATAGGAGTACCGGCTGCGTGGGCGAAATTGCACGAAGTTCACGATCCAGTCGCTGGTAGCGAAAGCGAATTTTTTCCTTTCGCCCAAGACCGTTCGTGACGCACACGGGTGGAGTGTTACCGGTCGGATCGACTTGCCAAATGTCGTAACGATCATAAATCAACAGCCCGACATCATTTCCCAGCCAGCCAGCAGCACCATATGCGCGAGCCAGAGAAGGAGTGTCGTGTAGTTCGTTTTGAAGCGGGTACGGAATACCTTTGCTGATTTCGACTGGATTGCGATCTTTCCCGGTTGAAATCGAATACCATTTTCGCGCTTCGGCATCAAACCAAGTCACAAATTTTCCGTCCGGTGAGAGAGTACCGCTGAACTTACTTTTCTCAATGATTGTCTCCACAAGACCGGAATCAAGATTGATTAAATAGGTATCCTGAAAACCGGGAATATCCCAGGAGAGCATTTTCCGGTAGGGCATATTCGAAGATCCGACGACCGATCGGGCAGGAGATCGGGGGTCAACCCGAACGTCAGGAATTTTGAGTGTTGCCAGCTGAATTAGTTTTTTTGATTTAATGTTATAAACCGCGCGGTAGTTTCGTCGCCGTTCGCGTTCCGCCTGAATTAATTGCTGCGGTTGCAGAAGCGGATCTTGCCAATGCCAGACGTCGAGTTCCGCTTTGGCGGGTTCTTCTTTGGTGGCGTCGCCCTCTTTTGATTTTGCCAGTTCCTTTCGTTCTTTTAATATGGCCTCTGGAATAGGGGCGGTATCAAAAAACAATCGCTGTCCGTTCTCGCTAAAGGTCGGATTAGTGCCGGAGGAAACCCACCATCCGATGGGCAAGCCGGCACTGGATTCTGTTGCAACTTTGGTCGCCGTTTTTTGACCGGACTTCCAGTAAAACAATTCCCAGCGAGGAGTCTTGGCTTTGTAGTCATTGCGGTTGGTCAGAAAAGCGATTTGGTTTCCAGCATCACTGAACGCCAGTTGCTTGTATTCTCCTGTTCCCTGAAGCAGAGTTTGCAATTGAAGTGATTCTAGTTTAACGAGAAATAGGCCATCGGTTACTGATTTTGTTTTGATGCCGCTTTGACCCGATTTCGATTTTGGAGGCTTTGGTGATTCCGTTGATTCGACAGATGTAGAGTACGCCAAGTGCGTCCCTTTCTTGTCAAACCGGTACTGCACGACATTGGGATAAGTTTGTTGTGTACCCGTTCTTAGATCGTGAAGTACCAAGGTGGTGCCTGCAGTTTTCTTCTTGCTGTTCTTGTTTTCAACTTCCGTCGTTTTCGATTTTATGGCTGCGGTTTTTTTAGCTGCAGGCTTCTTAGCCGGTGCAGTTTTTGGTTTGCTTGCAGTCGGCGGGGTGGCAAGTGGGTCAGTGGGTCGTTTTTTGAGCGTTTTTTTCTGGGCCGGTTTTTTTAGGCCGGTTCCGGTGACTTCGTAGGTTTCAACGACTTTTGAGGTTTGCTGTTTAACTAATTTTCGATCAATGGGTTTAGTATGAAGATAGGCAATCCAGTCGCCATTTTCTTCAGGAACTCGAAAAGACGATACGCGATCAATCGAAGTTCTTTTCCCGGACGCCAAATTCATAATTTCGAGAATGGTTCCCGGAATCTGGTCAGCGGGTACTTTGGCTTTTTTCAGCGCAGCTGTTTTCTCGGGGTCGGGTGCGATTCGATAAATTACAAATTTCGAATCGAATGTAAATTTGGCACCGCTTGCTCTAGGAATAGAATACTCTTTTGTGGCTCGATTTTGACGAACGAAAAGTGTCGACAGAGCATCTGCCTTACCGCTTTTGGTAGAGAACGAAATCCACTTACCATCATTCGAAATTTGCTGGCCTGAGAGCGTTGACCAGAGATCGTAATCGGAATGATCAAGCGATCGCAACGCTTCAGTTTGCCCATGTAGATAACCGGGACTGCCTAGAAAGGCTCCGGTGATCAAAAGACAAAAAAAGAAAACAAAGCAACGGGAAAGGTGAGTGATGCGCATGGTGGACTTAAAATAAAGAATTTGAACTTTAGGTGTTATCGTAGAAACGAGGCACCCTTAGGTTAGTTCGAGAATCAACCAAGGGAAAGTAATTGAGCCGGTTGAGGGCCAAGGTGTAGGGCTATTGCGTATAGTTTTCCACCGAAATCCTATAACCCTACCTGAAAATACGATTCCAAGGACGACTGGCATCTGTAGCAGGAATGACCTGGCTGCCAGTTTTAGCTTGACGGGATCATCTTCAAAGAGATCCTCGGATGAAGCAAACCGCTAACTGGATCAGGAACATGAATCAGAAAAGTGAGAAAGCTAAGCGGTCTCAATTCAAACGCGGCCACGGTCATAGAGAAAACGGGCCGGCGGTGTACTTTCGTCGCGTTGCACCTACCGAAGAAATTCTATGAACTTCTTACCAGACGCACGCAAGAAGTATGAAAAGGATGATCAGCCCGAGAAGAAGTGCCCCCAGAAACTCAATCCATGGACGGATCACCCAGGTTTTGATGAAAGGCTCGAGGAAATTCGGGCGAGGCTCAGGAGAATGACGACCATCTACCGAACGAGGTTGGGGGCTTGTTGCTTTGTCTTTTATGCTCTGTTTCACTGTGACCGTTCTTATTCGGGGTAACAAATGGCAATGGTTTTCCACCGCAGTCTTTTTCGCCAAACGGGAACCAATATTGTAAGCAAATTGAAAAATCAACGAAAAAACACCCCGACCAAGTTGGTGAGGGCGTCTCTTCCGAGGACAAGCCGAGGCATGCCCCATTCTTATTGTGCAGTTTTAAAGAGAATGGATTGAACGAACTTTGCTCGTAACCAGTCAACTCTGTTGCACTTATTCTGCTCCGGCAAGATTCACGGCTATTTGAGTCGGTTCGGATGTCAGCGCAGTGCATGTTACCGGAACCGCACCCATTGTCCCGGGTAACTCGGATGGATAGGCGCTCATACCGTGCTCGCTCATATCGAGTCCTTGCAGTTCTTCCGATTCGGAGACTCGCAGGATTCCTGCAAACTTCAAAACGCTAAACAATGCGAGCATCGTTAAAAACGCCCAGGCGACAATTGCTACCGTTCCGATTGCCTGGATCAGAAAAGTGGTCGCTCCACTTTCGAGATGGGCGTTGGGGATAAATCCAATTGCTAAACATCCCCAGATGCCGCAGAGGCCGTGTACCGGCCAAGCGCCAACCGGGTCATCTATGTTTAAACGGTCAAGGAGACGTACGCCGGCAACAACAAGTGCTCCGGCGCACGCTCCAATCACCATTGACCACCATGGTGTAAAACAGTCAGGGCCAGCGGTAATACCGACTAGCCCCCCCAAAGCTCCGTTCAAGCCGATTGAAATGTCAGGTTTGCCAAGCCAAATCCAACTGATAAAGGTAGCCACGATCGCGCCAGCGGCGGCGGAAAGCGTTGTGGTTACTGCAATGTAAACCGTCGCGTCAATGTCAGCGGCGGTTCCAAAGGCGAGCTGGCTTCCGGGATTAAATCCGTACCACCCAACCCACAGAATAAAAACACCGAGTGCGGCAAAGGTCATGTTATGGCCAGGCATTGGCTGGGGTTTTCCTTCTTTGGAAAATCGTCCAATCCGGGGGCCGAGAACCAGCGCGCCGGCGAGTCCGGCAAATCCCCCGACCGCATGAACGACCACCGACCCCGCAAAATCTTGAAATGCCATAGGATAGGAACCATCGGCGGTCATCTCTCCAAACTGAGTCAACCAGCCACCTCCCCACTTCCAATAGCCACTGATTGGATAAACCAATGCCGTTATCACAGCGCTGAAAATCAGGTAGGCCCCAAATCGCATCCGTCCAGCAACTGCCCCGGAGACGATTGTTGCAGCCGTTGCCGCAAACATAGCCTGAAAGAACCAATCAGCATAAGGCGATAACGCATCACCATCAGATGCTCCGTAAAGCCCAAAGCCGCCAAATGAAAAATATGGATTATTTACTTCACCGTAGCTTGCGGGGTACATCAAGGCGAAACCAATGGCAAAAAACAACAGTGCCCCAATGGATAAATCCATCAGATTTTTAAATAAGATATTGACGACATTTTTCGAGCTGTTGAGGCCGACCTCCACCATCGAAAATCCGGCCTGCATCAACAAAACCAAAACGGCACATAGAAAGATGATCGCGTTATTGAAGACGTAAGAAAGTTCGTCGGTCGTTATCGAACCGCTTTCAGGCTCATCCACAATGACTTCGGTCGACGTGAAAATTTCTGCAACGCCATCCTGGGCTAAAACAAGATTGGACTGATCCAAATTAATGCAGGTTAGAAACAGAATCACTCCCACTAAGAGGGAGCTGTGTTTTATGGAAAATAAAGAATTATGCACTCGATTGAATTCCTTTTGGAGATGGCAAACGGCTGTGGCCCCGGAAGGTGATACTGCGGTGCTGGGGTCTTCTTATCATTTGCAAACCCCATACCAATTCGAAGCAGGATTGGGGGCCAAGTGGCGGTAAGTGGGATTCAAGTGGAAAAAACGCTATCATTTTTTCTGCTTTTTTCTTTTGAAAAAATCAGCGGCGTCTGAACAACGATGTTGATCGCTTAAATGATTTGCATGTGAGATTTAATCCAAGGCAGTCAAGTTTCCGGCCAAACCTTGCGAACCCCAAAGGGTGCTTTTGTTCCCTTTGACGTCGAAAACTATCAATAACATTGGTTTAGTGTTGTTTAGTTGCCCAAAAAATGATCAACCACGTTGCTTGAGAGGGCCATTGCGGAGGGCTTTTCAATCGAACGTGGAATCTCTGACTGGCTGTCTTCAGAGCCACGAGCAGCGGTGGGTGGTGGGCTGGCAGCTCCGTTTTGCGCGTCGCTTGGGGCTGATAGCATCGCGGCTGATGCGTTGGTAGCGGACATGTTTTGTAACCGGAAAACCTTAACACGGCTGGCTAGATCGACCGCTTCAACCGTCAAACTTCCGCAGCTTAGCCGCTTTCAGGTCGGGAATTACAGAAAATTGGTGAATTTGGAATAGTCGTCACTGGCGTCACAACCGATTCCAAAGGTTGTAGTAAAAGGCGAACTCAGCCAACGTCGTGTTGAGTTTGTTTGAGACCGGAAAACAAATAACGATGTAGTTACAACACAGGGTGGTGTCATGAAACGCGGAACGTCAGGCTGGATGTTTGTCTTGGGCCTAATTGGATCGGGAGCTTTCGGGCTATCAGGTGTCAATGCACAGACAATTAATAACGTAGGAACACCCGCAACGGTTGTTTCTTTTCAAGACAATGCAGGAACCCCCGCACCCGTTGCGGAAACGGTTGCCTGCTGTGACTCCGGGCTCGGCGAGCCACGGACATTATTCGGCAACAGTTGCTCGGATACTTGCTTGAACATCGGTGGCTGGTTTGCCATGGGAATTCACAGCGCATCTAATGATCTTTTCAACTCGAATCCAGATTCGTTTGACCTAAGTCAAGGCTGGTTGTTCGTTGAGAAGGAAGCTAATTCGACAAGCGGCGAACTTGCTTTCGGTTTCCGTTTCGACGCGATGTACGGTGTCGACGGTCCTGATACTCAGGCTTTCGGTAATCCTGGTCCAACTTGGGATCTTGATCCAGCCTACACACGCGGCGGTAAGTACGGCTGGGCGTTGCCACAGCTTTACGGCGAAGTTGCGATGGGCGACTTGAGCGTAAAGATCGGACACTTTTATACCTTGATGGGTTACGAGTCCGTTCCTGCTCCCCAAAACTTCTTCTACTCTCATTCAATGATGATGTACAACAGTGAGCCCTTCACTCATACGGGTGCCGTCGGTACATATAAGATGAATGACTGCACCACTTTGTACGGTGGATGGACCGCTGGCTGGGATACTGGATTCGATCAATTCGGTGACGGCAGCACTTTCTTGGGTGGTTTCACTCGCAAGTTCAATGACGACGCATCGTTTACCTACATGACTTCGTTTGGTGATCTTGGTGCACGCGGCGACGATGCTTACTCACAAAGCATAGTTCTTGACTTGCAGCTTACTGAGCGAGTCCAGTGCGTATTCCAAAGCGATGTGCTTCGAGTTAACAGCACTGGCGAAGACAACTTCGGACTGAGCAATTACTTGTTCTATACAATTTCAGATCGTCTGACCTTCGGTAGGCGTGCTGAGTGGTGGAAGGGTGACAACGTCACTGGATATGCTCCTCATGGCGGAGTTCTTCCTCCAGGTGGATCTCACTCGCAGTACGAAGCTACTTACGGCTTCAACTACAAAGCAACTGCGAACATCACAGTTCGTCCTGAGTACCGATACGATTGGTCACCTGGATTGAATTACAAAGAAAGCGTGTTCGGAATCGATTTTGTTGCGACTTTCTAAGCATCAAAATGACTTGAACGTTTGAAAAATAAACTCTCCGTAGTTCTACTGCGGAGAGTTTTTTTATGCGCGCTTAAATTCAACGGAAACTTTGAATCGATTGAAACTCTGAATCGATTGAAACTCTGAATCGATTGAAACTCTGAATCGATTGAAACTCTGAATCGGCTAATGAAAACTTGGATTTCTTGCGCCTCAATTAAATCGGGTTAAATGCGGCGGTGATTGGCCAGAAACAACGCTTGAAGTCATTCAATTTGCTTACTTTGGAATAGCGGTTGATTCTATAAAAATAAAGCTAATCTAATTTGACGTTCCTGCCTTAGTTTTGGACAATAGCGGGAGTTTCCAAATTCCAGAGCAAGACAAAAATGAATCAAAACAGACTGAGTGGGTGTTTCCGTTTTCGATCAGCAGTAGGCATTTGCTGCCTTACATTGATCCTCCTTTCGCTGGCGAGCAGCGAACTTCTGGTGGGTCAGGAGCAATCCCCAGTATTTGGCCCGAAATTCAAAAACCTGGAATCGATGGCGACAGGCCAATGGTGGAAAGTCAAGCCGAACAAGCGTCGAACGATGAATCTGAATGTTCCCCGCGATGAAGTCGTTGGATTTGCTGTTTATACTCACGACCATGGTGTCCTCAAACTGACGGCTCAGCTTTTTCCGCTTAAACCAGATGAGGCGAGGGTGGCTCGGCTAGAACTGAAACAACCTTCTGGAGAGTGGCAGGAAGTCGCCAAAGAAGAAGTTATTGAGCTTGGGTGGAGCGCTCATTTTCGATTGGAAAATTGGGATAACACAAAAGACGTTGCCTATCGGGTGCGCCACGGTGGCGAGGCGGAATTCGAAGGACTCATTCGCAAGGATCCAATCGAGAAAGATGTAATTGTCGTTGGCAATCTGTCTTGTAACAGTTCACGGACGCCTGGGCCGCGACCTAAAATGATTGACAATTTGAAAAAAATAGATCCCGACTTTTTGTTCTTTGCAGGCGATCAATCCTATCATCATACGGAACATACGTACGGTTGGCTGGAATTCGGAATGCAGTTTCGGGATATCTTGAAGAATCGACCTGTGGTTACGATTCCCGACGATCACGATGTCGGCCAGGCAAATATCTGGGGCGAGAATGGAAAGCAGGCAAGCAATCCCCAGGGACCGAGCGGAGGTTATTACTACCCCGCAAAGTACGTCAACATGGTCCAGCGTTGCCAGACATGGCATCTTCCCGACGCTTATGATCCCACGCCCATCGAGCGAGGAATCGGCGTTTATTATACCGACTTGACGATTGGTGGAATTAACTTCGCGATCGTCGAAGATCGAAAATTTAAGAGTGGCCCTGAAGGGAAAATCCCCAAGATGGGGCCTCGCCCGGACCATATTAACGATCCTAAATATGATCGTTCCGCAGTGGATCTCCCGCAATTGAAACTCATGGGGGATCGACAATTAGAGTTCCTTAACGCTTGGAGTCAGGACTGGACGGGCGCCGACATGAAATGCGTGCTTTCGCAAACAGCATTTTGCGGTGCGGTTCATCTACACGGTCAAGAGAGCAATCGTTTACTCGCCGACCTCGATAGTAATGCCTGGCCGCAAAAAGGTCGTAACAAAGCGCTCGTTGAAATTCGGCGTGCGTGGGCGCCCCATCTCTGCGGGGATCAACACCTCGCTGTTTTTGTCAAACATGGCATCGAAAACTTTGGGGACGGTCCTTACGCGTTCACCAGTCCTGCGATTGTCAATACGATCTACGGTCGTTGGTGGTGGCCCGAAAACGAGAAACCTGGCCCCCACGCCGTGGCCGATAGTTCGCTTCCGTGGACCGGCGACTATCTTGATGGCTTGGGTAATAAAATCACGATGCTGGCCTATGCCAATCCGCCGAACCGACAAGATGAGAAACAGCGTGGGGATGGATTCGGGGTGGTTCGATTCAACAAGAAAAATCGAAAAATTACCGTAGAATGTTGGCCCCGGTTTGCGGATATTGACCACGGCGACGAGGCTCAGTTTACGGGTTGGCCGATCACATTTGATTACCGTAATAACGATGGCCGCAAGCCAGCCGGTTATTTGCCGGAGATGGTGGTCAAGGGAGCGGCGCGGCCGGTGGTGCAAGTCATCGAGGAAGCGACCGGCGAAATACTTTACACCGTTCGCATGGATTCGAATCGCTTTCGCCCCCCTGTTTATTCGAAGGGTAATTACACGGTGAAACTCGGGCGGGAAAAACCGGATCTATCCAAAATCAGTGGTCTCAATCCGGTGCAACCCGGTAGCAACGCTAAGCTTCAAATAGACTTGAAGTAGACTGCGATGGATTGGGCACCATTGAGTCCGAGAACGAGAATCCGCACCTCGACATCGCCCGCTGTCGAGTTGCGGTTGGTTCTCAAAAATGCGGTTTGCAAAGTAGCTGTTTGCAAAGTAGCTGCATACGGAGATTTTTCGGTTTTTGCCAGAATTCGTTAATGTCCCAAACGATCAAGTTTGCCAGCCACATAACCGAATAAAACGTTATCGAGACACTCCATGAGGCGACATCCAGGTTGATGTATTTCTTTGGCATGGGGTGGGATATCGAGAGTCTCCTTCATTATTTGCGATTAGGTCATCAAGTATGGGTTTTCTTTCTGGCAGTGTTACTTTCGAGCGTTTTCGAATTGAAAAAGATCCTAGCGGCAGTTTCGGCGACGAGCACCTTGAAATTTTGAAACAGCATCGGATCGGGAATTCCAACGCGCGCCTGCACGAACAGCCTAGCATCGGTTTTACCGGAGGCTCACACCTTTTCGACACGGAATTTGATCGAGAGAAAAATATCCTTGGCGACGCGCTGCATTTTGGAGTTCGGATAGATTCATGCAGTATCCCGGGCCCCATCAAACGTGCCTGGATGCAAATGGAGTTGGTTGGAGTGATGGGTGACCAACTCGGTGATCGACCTACCAAAGCACAGCGCGAGGAGGCAAAAGAAGCCGTCGATGCACGTTGCGAACTAGAGGCGCAAAAAGGCAATTATAAGCGGATGGCCGAAACCTCGATCCTCTGGGATGCTGATACCGAGACGGTTTTTCTTGGAAGCGCCAGTGAAAAAACCAACGACTCCTGCATCGATTTAATGGAACGCGCATTCGAGATGGAGTTCAGCCGTGTCTCTTCCGGCAAGCTGGCCCTCGAATACGCACAAGAAGTCGGGGCTAACGCAGAGTTGTTCGCGATTGAGCCAACTGCTTTTCTACCGGGCGAATCGGCCCAAGTGACTTGGTGGAACGGGATGACAGATAATTATGATTATCTGGGAAATGAATTTTTGCTGTGGTTGTGGTGGAAGTGGGATACCGGCCCTGACACTCTTCCACTGGCCGACGAGTCTGAGGTAACTGGAATGTTTGCTAGGTCGTTGAGCTTGGATTGTCCTCAAGGTGAACACGGAAAAGAATCGATTTCATCGGAGAGCCCTGTTGCTTTACCGGAAGCTGGGATGGCGATTCGAATGGGAAAGCTACCGCGCAAGGCCGGTTTGACTTTGATCCGCAACGGTGAGCAATACGATTTCAATTTACAAGCAGAAACCGGAATTCTTGGAAGCGCAAAAATCAGTCGTCCTGGCGATAGCGGTACCGAAATCAGAGACAGGCAGGATAGAATTGAGAGCCTCCGTACGATGGCCGAAACATTTGATTTGTTGTTCGAGTTGTTTTGCTCCAAACGTATTGGCAAAGCTTGGAATGCGGAGTCCAAGAAATTGACCCAGTGGCTGCAGTCTGACGCGACGATTAGAAAACGAAAAACTGCCACATAAGGTATCTGCGGTACTCCGCGGGGGTTCGGCTCTGCAGTTTTTTTAAGTGCAAGAGTGGTTTAAACTACCCATTAGCTCGATAATGTTTATCGATTGCTTTCGACTTAACACCGGTCGATTTAATAGCTTTCTAGATGGGGAAACGGATGAACGGCAAAAGATTTTTCTGGCTGGTGGCATTGTCAATTCTGTGGCTCAGTTGCGCTCCTTTAGCGGCTCAGTCGGGTTCAGCGACGCCTGACGGTCGTTTTCTTCGCTGGGATAAAAATAAAGACAACCGCCTGTCTCGCGATGAATTGCCATTAGCGATTCGTGGTAATTTCGATCGTGTTGATGCTGATCGAAGCGGATGGATTTCAGTGGAGGAGCATTCCAAGTTTTTAAATCGCAACGCTGGCTCATCCGATGGTTTGCCCGCAAAAACCAAAACGCAAAAGAATCTTGCCTATGTGGATCAGGGGCACGAACGTCATCGTCTAGACCTCTACCTGCCTCAGTCCAAGTCCCCTCCCTCTCGACTGCCACTGATCATTTGGGTCCATGGCGGTGGTTGGAAAAACGGGTCGAAAGATCGATTTGCCCATTTGAATTCATTGCTTAAGCGTGGATTTGCCGTCGCGAGTATTAATTACCGACTGAGTCATCACGCGACCTTTCCGGCACAAATTCACGATTGCAAGGCAGCGGTCCGGTTCCTTCGAAAAAATGCCCAGCGGTTTGGTTTAGACCCTGAAAAATTCGGCGTGTGGGGATCCTCCGCCGGAGGACATCTCGTTGCACTTTTAGGGACTAGCGGGGAAGTCTCTGAATTAGAGGGGACTCTTGGAAACCTCGACGTGTCGAGTCGCGTTCAAGCGGTTTGCGACTGGTATGGTCCAACGGATTTACTAAGGATGAATCAGCAGGCAGGATCGAAGGGTAAATTAGATCACGATGCTGCCAATTCGCCAGAGTCCTTATTGGTGGGTGCTCCGATTCAAGATGTACCACAAAAAACAGCGAAGATAAATCCGATTCAATACGTGACCTCCGATGATCCACCGTTTTTAATTATGCATGGTGATCAGGACCGTTTGGTCCCGCCTCAACAGAGTCAAATGCTAAACGACGCTCTCAAGGCGGCAGGTGTTTCGACAACCTTTATTTTGGTCAAGGGAGCCGGACATGGACTAAATAGTCAACGAGATCGACAGCAGCCCGTTGATTTTTTTGCGAGTCAATTTCTCGACCCGGAAAAAACGAACGAGTGAAGTTTCGTTGTCAGCCGGGTTTGTGTTAGCGAGGCTAATTGGGTTCTTATTTAATTTGGTTCTCGTACCACACGACATTGTTGTTCTGGTGTCCCGCACTGAGAAGGTCGAGGTCGCCGTCGCCGTCCATGTCCACAGCGCGCAGATCATAACTTCCTTGATCTCGGTCGATAACCGATGGAGTAAAATTCCCGTTTCCGTCATTTTGATACCACATCGTTGTGCCATCAGTCGTGCGTCCACAGACAGCGATGTCAATGTCCTGGTCACCGTCGAGATCGGATGTAACAAGCGTGTGCGGACCTTCGATTTTGGGATCGATCTCAATTGGCCTAAAATCAGGCCCTTGGAACCACAAGACACCTACGCCGTGACCGCGGGTTGCCACAATGTCGATGGCCTCGTCCCCGTCGATGTGAACGGGATGGATGTTGGATGCCCCAGGCTGATTTTCGGCGAGCAAGTGCTTTTTCCAGGGACCGCGGGGATCGGCGGGCTGCTCCCACCAGGCGAACCACTCTCCGTCGGAAAACGGTTGGCCTTTTGCGCCGCAGGTAATGTCGCCGCGTCCATCGCCATTTAAGTCACCAAATCCCATGTAGTGCGATCCTCCCGGTGCATCTTGAGCGGCAAAGACATGGCGTTTCCATTGTTTTGCCGCGCGTGGGTTGGCTGGGATTTCCAACCAGGCGATGGAGCGGGGCACAGTGGTTTTTTTTTCGTCATGGAATGAGTTGGCAATTAAGTCCACTGTGCCGTTTCCATCCACATCCGCAGCTAATACACAATGCGAACCGAGCATTTCGTCATCTACGGTTCGGTAGGCCCATGGGGCGCCCGAGAAAGGGTCGTCGGGGCATTCGAGCCAGAATAAGGTCTGGTTGGAGCCGATGAAATCGAGATCGCCATCCTGGTCGACATCAATTAAACAACTATGAATGCAAGCCTTGCCGGGTTTGTTCCGGGAGTTGGCAGGATCGAACGAATGTATTTTGACGGGCCGCCAGTCGGTGCCGCGATGAAGAAAGACGCCGCCTTGATAGGATGCAATCACATCCAATTTTCCGTCCCGATCAAAATCGCTGGCGACGGCAGAGTTGATGCCCGTTTTTTGGTGATCGACGATCGTGTGCTTGATCCAATTTACGCTTTTACCCTCGGGAGGGGCTTGGCAATATCCCGATTTTTCATTGGATATCAGCAGCATCAACAACATCAAAGCGAGTAGGCTCAGTTTCGAGCTTGAGTGAAATACCGAGTTCATGGATCAGGCTGTCCTTTGTCAATTTCGAAATGCCGGCCCGTCGAGTTTGGCTTTGCCGGGGTGGTTTATCGGGGTGGTTTATCGGGGTGGTTTATCGGGGTGGTTTATCGGG
>JAPKBL010000149.1 GCA_028823415.1 Mariniblastus sp. | reverse complement strand
TACCAACGATAATTACCAACCGATGACAGCGCTGAGCGAGAGAGACTAAGAGAGGAACTAAAAAGGAAATCGATGATGAGATCACGAAAACAGATTGCCTCGATTATCGCCGTTTGCATTTACTGCGCGGGGCTGACCCAAATAGCTCAGGCACAAAACAGCAAATCTGGAATCCAACTCAACCCACGCGGCAAAGAACTTTTAACGCAATACACCGACGAGTTAAGTTCCTTGAACTCAGAAGTTGAAGCGGCTCTTCCCACGATCGCCCCCGATCAGAAACAAGCTTTTATCGATGCGCGATCCGCACTAGCGAACATTAAGCCCCCAACAGAGGAAGAAAACGCAGTCGCGAAAAAGAATTACGAAAAAGAAAAAGAGCAGGCGGAAGCCACAGCGTTAGTAAAAGCTAGAGCGATTCAAAAAGATATTGATAAGTTCCTCGCCTCTGATTCGCTTGACCCCAAACTGCTAAAGGCAGCGATTATTCAAAACGCGACGCCACAGGGACTCGCAGAATTCGCACAGCAAGGACCAGCCGAAGAAAAACTTCTAGAACAATTGTTCGCGGATGAAGCGTTGATGAAGCAGATCCTAATTGCAGGCGGGGCGAACGGAGGTGAATATGGCGAAGCGATGCAGGTCTACACTGCGATCTTAGCCAAGAGTCAACGCGCCCGCGAGGCCGGCAGTATCTTTCAAAGACTCGCCTTGGGAACTGCGATCCACATGCCCTGGTTACTCGGCAAGGAAAAAGGGGGCGTCCACAACATCGTCTACCGAACTCAAACCACCGTCGATCAGATAGAGCGCTATCTTCATTACGAAAAAGCCTTCCTTGATGGAGAATTAGATCCAGCTTTCAAAGACATGAACACCTGGGAATGTCGTTTCATCACCGATGATCCCTACAGCGACGAAGATTTGGCATGGACTCGCAAAATGATGCAGAACTACCGGCCAGACCATATCACCAATCCTGATTACAAATGGCGATACATAAGAATCGTGAAGAGTGACGTTCCCTACGTTAGCCCGACCTCAGACCCTTCCCTTGGCACACCCGCCCAGCAACACATTGCGCTTGGTGGCATTTGCGGCAGGCGAGCATTTTATGGCCGCTTAGCGACTCGGGCGTTTGGAATTCCATCGCGAGCCTCAACACAGACAGGACACGGGGCGATGTGTCACTGGACACCTGATGGCTGGGTCGTTTGCCTTGGAGCCTGGTGGTCAAATGCCTGGTGCGGCCCGCAGGGAGGACTCGACTTCCTTCTCGATTCTCAAGCGAGAGAACATGCTGACGATTATCTGCAAGTTCTACGCGCTCAATGGATTGGAGACGCACTTGGTGAGCCGGATGTCAGCATCCGGCAATATGGAAGCGGTGGTGGATTCTGGGATGGACTTGCGTTTTATAAAAAACGAGCCATCGTTGAGGACGCCGAGATCGAAGCTCTCGAGCTGGCAGGCGGTATGAAACTGGGGGAGTCGGATGAGTTGCTGGGCGACGAAAAAGGTGAAGAAATTGAGATCCCGGAATCAGATAAAACAATCGTCTTTGGCGATGATGGAATCATTACCATCCCGGCGGCCGCCTGCGATCGACCCACCAACAGCACCGATAAAGTTGCCTTTATGAAAAGCTGGGACGGTGGCACTCAAATTCATTACGGCCGCTTAGGACAACGCCCTGAACTAATTAGATACTCGGTCGAGGCTCCTGCGGCTGGCGCCTACACACTGGTCGCCGACGTTGCCACAGTATCTCCCAAACAGGAGATCATCCTCCGATTAAATCGGCGAACACTCATCGACATCTCGCTCCCCTACACCAAAGGAATGTGGGACAAATCAAAGCCAGTGACGATCGATCTCAAAGAAGGCAGGAACACACTTATGTTCACTTGCCGAGCGCCCAATCGCGGCGTCACCATGAAAGAAATCCAACTGGTTCCCGTTAAGTAACGAAACACGTCATGACAAAACACTTTTTTCAATGTTTCATTTTTGCGGTTCTTGTGAACCTGTGGTTGTCCAGCGCGGTGCTCGCCCAGGACGGCGGCAATCCAATTGCACAGGAAACAATTGACGCATTAAAAACCAGTCTCTTAAAACAACAAAAAGAAGATACATCCTCTGCTCGCCAACGACTCGCTGTGAAACGTTTGATTCGCGATGCCGGGAAACTGATCGAAGCCAATCCAGCCGCGCCTAACCGTTTTGAAATTCTCGCTATCGTTTTCAAGGCGCAGCAACGTTTGTTTGGGATGGACGATTCATCACGCAATCGGGAATCGCTTTTGGAGACCTGCAAGGACTTAGTTAAAGCTCCCGACAATTATGCCGATCTGCGATTCGAAGCCGACATTCTGGTAACGCAAACAGAATTAGCCCGGCAAGGGGCAGATGCCGAAACTCGACTTGCGGCCCTCAAACCAATGGTTGACCGCTATCGCGATACTCCTGCTGACGCAAAGATGCTTCGCACGGCCATGGTCATGGCCCTTGAACTGGGCGACCCCCGCATGATTAAAGATATTCGCGAGCAGATGACAGATCGATTTGCAGGCGATCTCGACATGATCAACTTCCAACGTGAAAAACTGGGGGGGCAGGTTTTCGGAGCCCCATTTTGCGGGACGTTCGAACGAAGCGATGGCGAGGTGATGCATTTACCCGCCGACATTCTAGGCCAAACAACGGTTCTCTATTTTTGGACAACCGAGGAACACGGCAAGAAAGACTTTGACGGCCTTGTTGCTCACTGCAAAGCACACAAAGCCGACATGGAAGGTCGCATCCGGATTATCAGCTTCAACGTCGATCAACTACCCGACGCAGGAGAAAAAATCCTGAGAGACAACGGTGTCGACTGGCCTGCCCTGCATCTTCCCGAGGGTCGTGAAAACCGGATGTACAAAACATTCGCCAGAAAAGATACCGCAATGGTCACCCTCACTCCCACAGGCTACGCCGCCTTGGTCATGGCGGGATCGACTCGAAGAAAAGTCGGCGACGATGGCACCCGTGATCATGAACGGTGGTTTCAATCTTCATTGGCAAGGGATTGGAGTAGAGAACGATATGTAAGTCAGCTCTGTTCTCTTTTTGCCGGTGACTTTTTCATTATCGAGACGGAAGGGGAATTCAACCCATCTCTTCCTCCCGAACTAAAGTCGATTTCTAAACCAATCCAACGAACAATCGCCTCGGTTCCAGAAAAAACACTCAAGGAAATCCAGGCCTGTTTTATTAAATCCCCTCTTCGCTACCGAGCTACTTTCAAAGAAATCCAATCTGCTTACCAAAAAGCAAGCAAACTCTGCAGCAAAGCGATCGCCGATCATCCCAACGCACCCGATCTCTGGATCGTACGAAATCGCCTAATCGTTGCGCAACTCGGGCTGTGGAAGCTGACAACGAAACACGCCTACTACCTCAAAGCAATCGAGGAATCGAAATCAGCGGTAGATACGGACATGCCCAAAGGAGCGGACATTATTGCCCGATTTTGCCTCGCCAAGGAATCGCTTCGCGACCCGCAAGTTGAACCGGAGCCAATCATCCGTGATTTTGTCCAATCATCAGGAGGAAAAAGTGCACCCGGTCTCGCGTTGGCCGCCGCATCAATGCTTGCACTCGACGTTGCCGACCCAGATCTTCACGACGAATATCGTGAACTTATTCTCACTCGGCACATCGACGACCCGACGCTGTGGACGTACGCATCGTTTCTAATCGACCGTTATCACCGCTATTGGATCTTTCGCGTGCCGTTCACCGCCGGCTGGTCTTACGGTCGTAGACAACAGTGGATCCTTGGGCAAGGACATCTTGATCCTTACCCACGCCGTTTCAAAACGGAACTCAAAACACTCGATGGAAAACCGTTTCGCATTCCTCAAGACTGTAGTGGAAAATGGACTGTTATCCTGTTCACCAACAGTTGGGTAGAAAATGAAAAATCACCCTTGCCGAGTGCGGTCACCAGATATCTAAATCCTTACATCGACAAGAGAGCGCTCGACGACATGCAAGTCATCGTCGCGGTTTTGGACGAGAAGACTGGGCCCGTCGAAAAGTACCTCAAAGAAAAACCACTCGGCTGCCAGACAATGGTCGTCCAAGGAGGACTGGAAAATCCACTCGTCCAGCAGCTTGGAATTCTTGATGAAGACCAGCAACCCAATGCACTCGTTCTTCGCCCCGACGGTAGCATCGCGATCACAATTTCCGGATTAACCATGAGTAGGACACGTTCGCAACTCATCCCGAACCTCATTGACAGGCAGGACGAACAAGCGGTCGTCGCACTTCTGGAAAGTGGGAAGATCGATCAAGCCAAGGAGCTCATCTTCAAAATTGCCCCGCCATTCGACCCCGAGGCTGTCGATGAACGAGGACGCAAGCTTAGAAAACCAGTTTACAACTACATGCACATTCGCGCCCGAGCCAAAACCTATGTTGCTCTCGAAGATTGGGACGCCGCGTTGGTGGATGCCGAAGAAGTCGCTAATTTCCTGACCTCTAAAGGAGGCTGGATGAGCATGCGACCGGTCGAACTCGATGAAGCCGAGTTGCTCGTCGAAATGATTCGGGCAAAACAAGAACCAACAAAAAAATAGATTTGGCAATTCAGTAATTTCGAAATTGATGATCCCAATGGACGCCCGATGATTAGTCTCACGAAACGAACTCTGTCTACAATGCTGGTCACCATGGTGACCGCGGTTGTGTCTTTCGGCCCTACCGCACCGGCAGACGAACCTGCCTCATCCGAGGGTAAGCATCTGTTTATTCTCTCGGGCCAGTCAAATATGGTGGGAATGGACCCTGAATTATCGTTTATTCCAACGGTGTCGAAAGCCTTCGGTAAAGACGGCGTGATTATTGTCAAAGACGCGGCAAGTGGCCAGTCGATTCGAAGTTGGTGCAAGTCAAATCACGAATTCCCTCCTCCAACAACCGGACGCGTACCCAAAGTCAGAGGTGAACTTTACGACCGGCTAATCAAGAAAGTGACGACGGCGATCGAAGGACAAGTGTTGCAGACCGTCACACTCGTCTGGATGCAAGGTGAATCAGACCTCAACAACACAGCCTACGATGCGTACCTCAAAGAACTACGGACTCAACTGGAATCAGATTTAAAAATCAAAGAGATTCAGATGGTCATCGGCCGGATCAGCGACAGTGGGCTCGATGTACAAAAACGACTGGCAGGGCGATTAAATATTCGTCGTGTCCAAAAAGAGTTTGCCGAATCTCAACCCAAAACCGAATGGGTTGATACCGACGATCTCAACGACCGTAAAGTCGACGATAAAGTTATCCACGATTTGCATTACCATGCGGAGGGATACCGCATCCTCGGAGCCCGTTTTGCGGAAAAGTCCATTGGCTTGATTCAACAACAATCGAACCAACCGTTAAAAAAATTCCCCTAGAATTGCATCCATATCTCGCGCTAATTTAGCCCTCAAAACATCGGGCGACTTGCTTTAGCAACGATTGGCATCACTCGCCCCTATAGATATCGCTGTACAACAAAAACATCCCCCCTAACGAGATTGGCATTAGCAGAATTGCGGGGATGGAACATGCCAACGCAGCCAACATCAAAAGGAAATAGTTGACCAGCATGTACCAAACGATCCCACCAAGGTTCAGCTTTACACCCGCCCAACTCTGCTTAATCGCTTCGGTGCCGGAAAGCTTTCGATCGGCAATCAACTGAAACGCAAAAACAAACGGAAGGTTAATCAACACACTAATAACCATGAGGACGACAAAAAAGAGAATGTAAATCAGGACTGCCAAACCAAGCCCAACACCTACCGCAGCATCCCCCTCCATCGTTCCAGCAATCAACGCCCATGCAGCTAAGCCAATAACCACAAAAAGACCAACCGTCACCATCGATGCGACGATTGAAAAACCAACCATTATCAAATAAGCGATCAGCCCTTCGCTAAATTGATCAAACCCTTTAAACAGAGTTCCAAATTCGACCTGGCGTCCCGCTTGGCGATGCAGGAAGCACAAGTAAATCCCGATCAACATTGGCCCCATCACAATTCCAAATGGCACCATCGAGCCAATTAGAATCCCAACTAATGAGATCCCAAGGAACAATCCATATTGATTACCGATCAGTTGATAGGATCGACTCAACAATTCAATTGGCCGGACATTGACCTTGCGAATTGGTCCGTCTTTTGGGCTGTGCTTTGGACCCAACATACTCGTAGGTATTTCCCCTTGTGGCGTGTAGGGATTGTCGGAAGGGTTGTCTATATTCATGGAAGCCTCTCAGCCATTTAACAATGGGGCCGGGGATGGAAACGGATTGAGAATTAGTCTACCAGTTCATTTTGCCATTGTATCGAGTTCACTCAATTTAAATCGTACACTTAAAATATAAGGCTGCTCTCCCTGCGACCAATGCCCGTAGGTTGTCACGACGAACGTATCATCCGGCAGCACCTCGACTCCAGGATACGTCGTATCGTACCCCTTTTTATTGTCTTTCAACCGTACTGAATACTGTCCGTCGCTACCATTTTCAAGGTCTTCCCAGGTCCCAACCCAACCGACCCAATCCCCTTCAAATGGCCGATTCTTTCGTTTTTCTGCCGGCGAGTTACACCGGAAACTGATAAACAGACGACCGTCGGCTCCATACTTCCCCGTATGCCGGTCCCCCGTCAGCGCCAGCGGCAATTCGCGTGGTTCAGACCATGTCTTACCCTCATCCTCAGAAAAAATGATGTGGGAGTTTTTACGCCGTGCGTTTTCGCGGAGGAGCACGGCTAACTTCTTTCCGTCAGGCGATCGGATGCATCCGGGCTCGCAAAGGTGAACATCCGACGAACGGTAAACGGATTTGGGGAATGACCATGTCAGCCCGCCGTCAGTCGAGAATGTTTTATACAGATCAAAGGTGCGCGTCTTGTTCTTAGCTGGCGTTTTCGCAAAGAACCTTCCGTCGTCGTGAAACATCGCCATGTAGTGCCCCGGCCCTGTGTTGAGTTTTTCAACGAAGCCCATGACAACAATCCCGCCCCAATCTCCAACAGGCTTGAGTTCTCCCCAGCTTTTTCCATCGTCTTCTGTGACCGCTAATTTAGCTGGATGCAACCCAGACCACATGATGATCCGTTTCTTTCCGTTGGCGTCAACGACTCGGTGGAGCGTCGGAACCTCTTTCGATGTCGACCAACTCGCGGGGGTCGGCAGCCGATCACTCCACGTCAGTCCCCCATCATCACTCCGCTTGTATACAATCGTACCCCGTCCATGTCCTTTGGGGTAAACACAAAGCATCGTCTTGCCATCTTCAAGGAGACAGGTCGTCGGATGCCCAAGATATTGTCCCGGTTCGTGATCCACGACCACCTGTCGGTATGCCTGATCGTCGAGATCAATTAACTTTGGGTAACTGCTACCTGACTCCTGAGCAACGCACATGGAACTTAATAAGAAAAGAAAAAATCCAGCAATTCGCATCAGAACTCCGTAGGTCAGCAAGTTTGAAAAAACAAGATAGTCGCCAAGAAGAATAAGTTATAACTGATCCCAGCATTAGTGTCGAAACTTGGATGTCCAATGACAAAAACACAAAAACAACTACAAAATCGAGCCAACGGCTGGGTGAATGACCCCGCTGTTGGGCTGGGGATTTCTTATAAGGACTTCGCCCCGAAGGCCATCCCGGTGGGAGCTATTCGTTTTTATGAGCCCGGCAAGATGCGGTGGTTTGAATTAAACGGCAGCACCCAACAGCATTTGTTCACAGCACATTACACCAGCCTCGAGGATGGTGGTGACCTCGGCGTGTGGCTTGTCGATGAAAACGGGAAATTTGCATACCTTAGCCCATGGTTCGAAGCGGCCAATGACTCGGATTTTTTGTCGATCGATGAGGTCATGGCGTATTACCGCATCCAGCACAAGACTTTGAAAAACCCACAAAGGGCCGCTGAGTTTGAAGAATTTATCAGGTACGGCTGATTCCATCGCGTTTGACGCTCTAGCCCACTAAACTGGGTGTCCCCCAGCAAGCCTATTTATCCGTCTTGGTGGAACGTTCGATCGAAGCTGCAACTTGATCTGCCAGTTTTCCACTTCCCTCTGGCGTGAAATGCACGTCACCCGGACCGCGAAAATACGAAGCTGGAAACGTGCCGCTGAGCTCACGCAGATCATCGATTTCAACGCCATGCTTCTTCATGATCTTTTCGGCCACGAGGTTATACTTCACCTCATCCCCGACGATTCGACCCGCCTCGCCCTCAGGAACAATCGTCGTCGAAGCCCAGATTAGTTTTGCTCCCGTAGCCTTTAGCGTGGTGACGATCTTCTCTAAGTTCTGCTCGTATTCATCAATCGGCACAGCAATTGATCCATTCACCTTATCTCGATTGCCCTGCACTTTTGAATCGGGATGGCGGTAACAAAGATCGTGCAGACCAACATTGAAATGAATCACATCCCATTTTTTATCACCCAGCCATTTAGCTAACGCGCTCCGATAACGATTCGTATCACCACAATTCGCCCTTGGTCGAGTGACATTGACCTTGCCTTTGAGTTTTTTAACGACTAATGGCGTGTAGGCGATCGAAATGGAGTCGCCAAGAATAAGCGCATTGGGAATCCCCTCTTGATTCGTTGCGTTTTTGACTGGGGGACGCTTTCGTGTCTTCTTCCCTGCCAACACAGCACCGACCGTCTTGGCTACACGACCCGCAAGCAAATCTCGCCCCGCATCGTTGTAATGAACATCGTTCTCGCCCAACTGATACTCCGCCCGCGCGTCACCGATGGCGGCATAAAGATCATTTACTTCAACGCCGTGAGACTTCATCACCTTGCGAGCCGCATCATTAAATTGTTTCGCTCGACTTTCGCTGATAACGATCTTCGCATTACGTTCTGACCCAACGCAGGGTGGCGTGGTCATTCCAAAGATCAACTTCGCGTTTGATTTTTTTAGCTTCTTGACAATGCTATCGAGATGCTTGGCATAAGACTCCGGAGTCGCCTTTACTTCTTGAGACCAGCCGTACCAGTCCCACAATCCAAAATTAAAATGAATCACATCCCATTCCGTCTCGCCAACCCACTCGTCAATTTTCTCATCTCCAATGGCTGACCAACGGCAATTTGTTTTTGGACGATGCACATTCGCTTTGCCTTCGAGTAAACGACGGACCCGCGGGGTGTAACCAATGGAAATCGAATCGCCAACAATGAGGACTCTCGGAAGCGTCGGATCGTCGACGGGATTGGCATACGGGTGCTGAAACGGGTCACCTTTGGCGGCCTTGTCCTGCCCGCTAACAAGTGGGCAAAACAGAAATACAAACACCAGCAACGTAGTGATAGACAATTTCATTTCATCTCTCTGGATAGATCTATTTTCGAGTCGACCTAATTATATCTCAGTCACGGTTGTGAATGCCAAATCATCAGCAGATTCCGCCAGCAATTTGCAAGAACGTGATTTTGGCAAAATCATAGCCTGAATTCACCTTGAATCGAGAGGTAGATTGATCGAAGCAACCACGGCTGAATAATCTGACAAGGACCCCTCCGCAACCTCTGCATCGAGCAAGTAGGCAAGGGCCACACTCCCCTTCTGCGAATTTCCATCGCCACCCGATAGTAATACAAAAATATAGTCAATTCGATTCGCGTTGCTCGGCTTAATCGGATTAGGTGTTCCCTCTACCAACTGACTTCCTAAGTCGACCAACCGGCGTCTCGACGTCTGCGAAAGTTCACGAACCATCGAATCGTACTCCTCTTCGCTACGCATGCCGCGCCTTGGTCCGACGACGTTTAAATCACCCGTTAAATAAGCTGGTCGTTCAGAGCCTGTATGAATAGAGATGAATTTCGCGAGTTCCTCAATCTGTTTTTTACGAATAGATGCTGACAGACTCTCCAGATGCGTCAAAAAGAAATCAACTAACATTCCTTGGAAATCGACTTTGACAGGCAGAACCCCTTGGTTGCTAAACCGTCAGCTTTTCGACCATCTTCGTCCCCCAACGGGCTCGCCCTTTAGGCTAGTTCAACGCATTGGTTGAGACAGCAGATGCTCCGTCATAAAAGCAAACGGAAAAGCTTCCATTCTTCCGAGAGCAGTTA
>JAPKBL010000148.1 GCA_028823415.1 Mariniblastus sp. | reverse complement strand
ACTAACACCTTGGCAAAAATGCCAGCTATGAATCTCACCTCAAAGCTGGCAGGCCGCAACGGGAGCTTACCCCATCATGGCGAAGACTAAGTGTACCAAATTAACGGTAGATTATCGAGGCGGCAAACTGCAATTTGGAATCCATCCGCCAACCGGCCAGTACCGCAAAAAGTACAAAGGTCACACGCTTTATTTGGGGGCGAAACCGGACGGTGTTCTCGATCAGTGGTTGGCCAAGACCGACCAGCTGGAAATCGACCTGAAAGCGTCCGCGGCATTGGAAGGTGACTCTGTTACCGTCAAACAGCTTTGCGATTTATTCCTCTCTGGTAAAGACCGGCAAGTTCAGACTGGTGAATTGTCGCCTGCGACATTTCGAGGCTATCTGCAGCATGGCAAGCTGATCACGAAATTCTTTGGTAGGGACAAGCTGATCGCTGATCTTCGGCCAAAAGATTTTGAATCGCTCAAAGCTCACATGGCAAAAACAAAGCCTCAGAAGCGAAACGGAAAGACGGTAAAGCAATCCAAGGGCAACTTGTCACTTGAGAGCCTTCGCACCTACATTCGAGTTACGAAAGTGTTTTTCAATTTTGCTGTAGATGAAGGATTGCTGGATCGTGTTCCGTGGACGAAATCTACGTTTGGGATGCCGACGCAAAAAGCCGTTCAAAAACAGCGTGCGAAGAGATTGCCAAGGCAGGCGACACGTGAAGAAATTAAGGCAGTAATCGCGGTCTCTAACGATACGTGGAATGCCCTCATACTCTTTGCCATTAATAGTGGGTCTGGCAATATGGATTCGGCCTTGTTGCGATGGGCTGACATTAAGGACGGTTGGGTCAATTCTCCACGTAACAAAACGAGCAAGCCAAGGCGATTCAAATTGTGGCCGGAAACTATTAAGGCGATGGAGAAGTTAAGGCGGTATGACGATGGCTTGGTGTTCCATGGCCGTCAGGGGGGTGACTACATCCCGAAAAGTAAGACCGATCAGATATCACGCATTTTCACTGAACTGGCCGTCAAGGCGAAGGTGAAGCGGCAGAACCTTAGCTTCTACTCGTTGCGGCACACGTTCCAAACAATCGCTGATGAACATCTGGACTTCCCCGCAGTTCAACGGATTATGGGACACAGCAGCACGAGTATCAGTGACAATTACCGCGGTAAGATTAGCGACGCTAGGCTTGAGGCCGTGACCGATCATGTGCGGCGTTGGTTGTTTGATCTGGATGCCGACAAGTAAGCGTTGGATTGTGGTCAACCGGTTGTTGCGGTGTGTTCTCGACTATTAGGAACGCTCGGAGTTTACTGGGACTAGCCTACCACCAATCACATCCCCAGAATCCTAACCACGCCCCCCCATGCCTCGGCATAGGTTCCATAAGTTAGCCCGAGATTCCGCGATACGAAAAATGGGTGTGAAGGTGGGGCAATTTGAGTTGGCAACTGTTGTCGAGTTGCTGGCCTTAAGAGGTTATGAAGTCATTGGCGTTGAAATGGGGCTGAATGTTTGACTATCGCTCAAAGTACGGCCAAAATGCAGGTCCGCAGTGGATCAAAATCCCTATCAGTAAGATGAAAGACAATAATAAACTAATAGCAGAATTTATGGGGGATACTTTTTATCCAGAACCACAACATTGGTATGACTCACATGGTTCTTTTATAGGGGATACATTAAAGTATCATACCTCATGGGATTGGTTGATGCCTGTAATTGAGAAGTGTTATCAGTTCAGCGGAAGGAATCGTCCGCAGTGGATCAAAATCCCTATCAGTCCCTGCCGAGTGCCCCAAGCATATCACCGGCCGCTCAGTCATCTTTCTGTTCCAGCAGGGAGGGCCGAGCCAACTTGAGACATTCGATCCCAAGCCGGAGGCACCCGACAGCGTTCGCACTGTGACTGGTACCACCTTCACCAAAGTGCCCGGCGTCGCTTTCGGCGATACTTTTCATCGCCTGGCCGGGTTAGCTGACAAGTTCTCTGTGGTGCGTTCGTTCTCCACGCGCAATGCTCGTCACAACATCCCGTAGGGTCAAATTATTCTAACGAGCCTTGGCGAACCGATGTGCGACATAGTTCTGGAGCCGCCCCCGTAAAACAATGATTTATTTTCATTACACGCGATTCGAGTCGTGTAGTATACAAGGTATCTTAGGGCGAATCAGCGAGATATTCGCGCAAATAGTCGGTATCATGAAAACGCGTCGGCCCGGCGTATGGCAGACGATTAGTCCGTGCTGGTAATGAAACGGGAATCCAAATGAAACGTCGACAATCCATCCTGACGATTTTCTTGCTGCTGAGCGTCGCCCCTGTGGTTTGCTTACAGGCGGATGAAGTTTCTGCATTGCGAGCGGGAGCGGCGGTCGTGGATATCTCGCCGGAGACTCTACCGGCACTGCGAAATGGTGGTTTTCTGCAAGCAACCTCCAATCGTGTGGACGATCGGCTTCATGCACGCTGCCTTGTCATGAGCGACGGAAAAGAAACCATCGCGATCGTGATTGTTGATTCGTGCATGTTCCCGAGAACTCTCTGCGACGAAATCAAGCGGCTCGCGACGAAGCAGACTGGCATTCCGAGCAATCGCATTCTGATTAGCGCGACGCACACGCATTCCGCCCCCTCGGCCATGATTTGTCTGGGCTGCGGGCCTGATGAGGCCTATGTGAAATATGTGCCCGCGCGAGTGGCGCAATCAATTGCCGATGCCCACAAAAATCTACAGCCTGCGAAGTTGGGTTGGGCGGTTGTCGACGGGGCCGATCTGACCAACTGTCGACGCTGGATCACGCGCAGCGATCGAATGGGATCCGATCCCTTCGGCGGGCGGACAGTACGAGCGATGATGCATCCCGGCTACCAGAACGCCAACTACACCAGTCCCGCCGGGCCGATCGATCCCTGGCTGTCGATGTTGAGTGTTGTGTCGGCCAAAGACGAGACCCCGATCTGCCTGATGGCCAACTTGTCGATGCACTACTTCGGTGGCGGCGGGTTCTCAGCCGATTACTATGGCGATGTCGCCCGCTTGTTGGAAGCTCGGATTGGCAAGCTCAGCGGCAAGGCAACGCCCGGTTTCGTCGGCATCATGTCGCAGGGAACCAGTGGCGATCTGCACTGGATGGATTATAGCAAACCGCGCCGGGGTGTGAGTCGACAGCAATACGCGCAACGCGTGACCGATCGTGTTTTGCAGGCGTGGAAGACAATCGAGCATCGCTCGAACCAGTCGATCGCGATGGCGGAGAAACGACTCACCATTGCCCGACGAACTCCCTCGCAAGCTCGCCGCGAGTGGGCACGTCCGATCAACGCCGCTCGTCTGGATCGCCCGCCGAGAAGCCGCGTCGAAGTCTATGCACAACATGCCGAGTGGATTCATGAGAACCCCAAAGAGGAGGTTGTGCTACAGGCGGTCCGCATTGGCGAACTCGGAATCACCGCGATCCCGAATGAGGTCTATGGAATCACCGGCCTGAAGTTGAAGAGACAGAGCCCGCTGGCATTGACTTTCAATCTGGAACTCGCCAACGGAGCCGCGGGCTACATTCCGCCGCCAGAACAACATCGGCTGGGCGGCTATACAACCTGGCCTGCTCGATCGGCGGGGCTGGAGGAACAGGCCGAACCGCTGATTGTTGAGACGCTCCTAGGTTTGTTGGAAACGGTTGCCGAAAAGAAGCGTCGGGCGCTGGTGGATCCAAGCTCCACTTACTCGCAAGCGGTCACGAGCAAAAAGCCGATCGCCTACTGGCGGCTGGACGATATGGATTCTACGCAAGTTTTGGATGCGATGGGGAGCAATCATGCGAATTACCAAGGGGCCGTTGCCTTGTTCCTGCCAGGGGCGAATGGCTCGGGCTTCAAGTCCGCGGACTACGGGAGCAGGGCGGTCTACCTCGCTGGCGGTTATGTGGAAGCAAGTCTCGATCAACTCCAAGGCGACTACAGTGTGACGATGTGGTTTTACAACGCGCTGCCAACGGACGCTCGCGATGTCACAGGTGTCGCGCTTTCAACGGAAGCCGAAACATTGCTGATCGCGGGCAAGGCCGCAGGCGATCAATCAGGAAAGTTGGTTCTCAAAGCTGGAGAAAAATCTTTTGCTGGTAAGTCACGCATCACCTCGAAGCATTGGCACCACCTGACAATCACCAGAGATAAGCAGCACGTGCGCGTCTACTTAGACGGCAGTAAGGATCCGGAGATCGATGCGAAGCTCGATCCGCCGAAGTCGGTAAAGCGATTATTGATTGGCGGCGATGGCAAAGGTGGGACAACCTTCGATGGCAATATCGACGAGGTGGCGGTATTCGATCGCGCGCTGACAGCCGGGGATATCGAGGACCTGTATGCGAAATCGGGTATAACCGCTCCACCTCGCCCCAAACCGACGATTGTTCTTGGCCCCAAGCCATCCGACGCCGAATCTCGCAAAAGGTATGCTGAGGTCGTTTTGGCGTCCAAGCCGGTCGCATTCTGGCGACTGCACGACAAGTCGAATCAAGCGGCGCAGGACTCGGCTGGGAAACTTTCTGCGCAATACGAAACAGGATCCGCGCCGCTTCAACAAGACACTACCAAGGAGAATTTCTCCGGCGGTCGGGTCAAGGCGCGTGTTCCTAAACTGGGAAACACTTATAGCGTGGAAATGTGGGTCCGAAATGAAACGCCGGTCCACTCACGTCCGGTGACCGGGTACATGTTCTCTCGCGGTGTCGATGGAGTCGACGGCGCCGATGGTGACAACTTGGGCATTGGCGGCACGCACATCGCCCAACGGAAACTGTTTGTGTTCAACGGCAATCAGCGGGATCAGGTCGTCGCTGGCCGAACACGTATCGAACGCGGCAGTTGGTCGCATGTGGTCATGGTGCGACAAGACAAACGAATCACCGTGTATCTCAACGGTGATCCGAAGCCGGAGATTGCCTCCGACTTGCCGATCGGCTATCCGGCAGGTTGCGAGGATGTTCTACTCGGCGGACGCAGCGACAACTTCGCGAATCTTCGGGGCATGCTCGAAGAGGTCGCCCTTTACGACCGGGCACTGACACCCCAGGAAGTGAAAGCCCACTTCGATGCAGCGGGCGCTAAGCGGGTTGTAAAGCAGGCGAAAGCTCAGCCTGCACCACCCAGCAAGCCCACGCCGACCGACGTTGGCGAGGCACTGAAAACGATCCACGTCCGTGAAGGTTACGAAGTACAACTAGTCGCTGCCGAACCACTCGTGAAGGATCCCGTCGCCATCGATTGGGGCCCCGACGGAAAGCTGTGGGTCGTGGAAATGGCCGACTATCCGTCGGGCATCGATGGCAAAGGGAAACCGGGCGGACGTGTGCGATTCCTCGAAGACACCAACAACGATGGAAAGTATGACAAGTCCACCCTGTTTGCCGAGGGGCTGAGTTTCCCCAACGGAGTTCTGGTTTGGGGCGACGGCATCCTGGTCACCGCCGCGCCGGAGATCCTTTATTTGGAAGATGGCTCGGGCGATGGCAAGGCCGATGTTCGTCGCGTCATGTATTCAGGATACCTGGAGGGGAATCAGCAGTTGCGTGTTAACGGTCTGCGGTGGGGGCTCGACAACTGGGTCTATTGTGCCAGCGGCAGCCATCACGGCGGATACGGTAAGAATAATCAGATCACTTCACTCCTTACCGGAAAGAAGTACGCCATAGGCAGCCGAGACTTTCGCATTCGGCCCGACACCGGAGCAATCGACCCGCAAAGTGGACCCTCTCAATACGGCAGGAACCGGGACGATTGGGGCAGTTGGTTCGGCGTGCAGAACAGCCATCCGCTATGGCATTACGTGTTGGCCGATCACCACATTCGGCGCAACCCTCACTTCGCTCCTCCCAACCCGAAGCATCAAGTCGTCACGCCGACGAACCCGAAAGTCTACCCGGCCAGCACGGCGCAGAAGCGGTATCACAGCTTCACTCAGGCAGGCCGGTTCACTTCCGCCTGCTCAGCGATGATCTACCGCGACAATGTTTTGTTTGATCGCTCCGCCGAACAACATGCGTTTACCTGCGAACCATTCCACAATCTTGTGCAACACAATCTGATTGCCGACGAGGGGGTCAGCTTCCGATTCCGTCGCGATCCAGCCGAAGCGAAGACTGACTTCTTCGCCAGTGAAGATCGCTGGTGCCGCCCAGTGATGGCTCGAACGGGTCCCGATGGGGCACTGTGGGTTGTCGATATGTATCGCTATATGATCGAACATCCCGAATGGCTACCGAAGCACGGCCAAGACGAACTTCGCCCCTGGTTCCGGTCGGGCGACGATCGCGGACGGATTTATCGAATTGTCCGCAGCGATCGGCCAGCTCGCAAAGTTCCCCGGCTCGCTGAACTGTCGCCAAAACAGCTTGTTGCTGCCTTGGAAAGCTCCAACGGCGGGCAGCGCGACATGGCGCAGCGTTTGCTTGTCAGAGGTAAACATCGCGAGACTAGCCAATCGTTGCAAGAGTTGGCGAGCAAGAGCAAACAACCGCTGGCTCGACTGCACGCGCTTTGGACGCTGGAAGGACTCGGCACCTTGTCGGCCAGTACCCTAGAGTCTGCTCTGGCAGACAGTCACGCCGGCGTGCGACGAAATGCCGTGCGTATCGCGTCGCGCGTTATGGTCGATCCCAGCAAAATAGCGAGGCTGGCTGACGATCCCAACGTCAAAGTTCGTCTCGAACTTGCCACCACCTTGGGATCCTACGACGACCCAGCAACCAGCACCGCGCTCGCCAAACTAGCAAAGGGATCCAACGGTGAGCCCTATAGGACGGCCGCCGTAATGAGTTCGCTGAATCGCAAAAACGTGTCGACTATTCTGGCGGCAGTCGTCCAGTCTAGCGGTCGCGCGAACGGGCCCGTCATGTTGGAAGTGATGGGACAGGCCGTCGCCATGGGCGAAACAGATGCCATCGGCCGCGTGATTGAAGTGATCTGTTCTCCTCAGGGTAAGTATCCAGAGAAAGTCCAGTTTGATTCTCTGGCACGCATCCTTGATGGTCTTGCCAAACGTAACTTGCCTGTCAACAAACTCTCCCAACCTGCTGTTGAACGTATCGCCGAGACCATCCAGCGTGCCCGTGTCGCGGCTGGCAATCAAGCCGCCAAGGATGAACTTCGCGCTAGGTCCATTCAACTGCTAGGGCGTCAAGCATCTCGTCGGGAAAGTGACTTCGGGTTGATGCAACGCATGCTAGTTCCTCAATCGTCGGTGGTTCTTCAACAAGCAGTCGTGTCGCATTTGTCACGACGCAGTGAGCCCTCGGTTGCCGAAGTGTTGCTTTCAGGTTGGGGGCCGCACAGTCCGCAACTTCGCAGTCAAATCCTCGACGTACTGGCCAGTCGCAAACCGTGGGCCGAGTCTCTTCGACAACGTCTGCAGGCGGGTACGATTCGCGCAAGTGAGCTCAGTGCCCCGCTCAAACAACGTTTGCTCGCCAACAGCAAGAACGCACCGCAGTGGCAAAAGGCTTTGGCTGCGAAAGTGTCGACCAGTCGGGCCGAAGTTCTGCGGCAATTTCAACCCGTGCTGCAACTGGAGGGTGACAATAAGCGAGGTGCTGTCGTATTCCGCAAGCTGTGCATCAACTGTCACAAGGTCAAGAACGAGGGTCATGAGGTGGGACCGCTGCTTGCGTCGGTCACGAACAAAACGAAGGCAGCTTTGCTGGCTTCGATTCTCGCCCCCAACGCTGCCGTCGAAGCGAAATATTTGAGCTACTCGATCGTCACCGACGACGGTCGAATTGTCAGCGGACGACTGGAAACCGAGACCGGCAGCAGCATCACTTTGCTGGCCGCCGGTGGAAAACGAGAAACCGTTCTGCGCCGCGACATCGAAGAACTCAGGGCATCCACAAAATCTCTGATGCCGGAAGGATTGGAGCAAGGACTCAAGCCGCAGGATCTCGCCGATTTGATCCAGTTTGTCAGCGACACGTATCGTTGAACCGAGATCCAACCCCTTATGTTTCAACACCTTGCGACGTTTGCCACGCTGCTCTGACTCTCCTGAGTGGATCGGGGCGCGTGGTTCACGGGTTGGAGTCTTGTGGAAAGAATTCATTTCGAGAAGGCAAGCGATCAGATACAATCAAGGGGTCCGTTGAGTGCTGGTTATGGAGATTGTGGAATGGTGTTGGGCCAAGGTTCCTTTGTCGTCAAGTTGTTTGTTTTGGCGATCCTCATTGATGCACCGCTGCACGCACATGAACCTACCAAGAAAGTCGATGCAACCGTCAAGACATTTTCACGAGCTTCTCTTCTGGGGCGCTTTGACCGCGATCGGGACAACAAGCTGAATGCCGGCGAACGTGTGGTATTGCGCGATGCTTTCGGCAAAATGGATGTCCCCATGCTTCCAACGACACTTTATCGCTATCGTGCCAAGCAGGCTCCGCGTCATATCGACGCGGCGGCACTCAAGAGAATGGACAACACGCCAGCGGACAATCCTCTGACGGATGCTGGCGCGACCCTGGGAAGAGTGTTGTTTTACGATCGCCAACTTTCCAAAAACAACACGATTGCCTGTGCGTCATGCCATTTGCAGAAGCGGGCGTTCTCCGATACTCTCCGCTTTAGTCTTGGCTTTGAAAACGGCGACACAAGTCGTAATTCCATGAGCTTGGCGAATCTGCGATACACCGCTGACCGTGGCCAACACCCCGGCTTCTTTTGGGATGAACGAGCCCCCACATTAGAAGAACAAGTCTTGATGCCCATCCAAGACAAGATCGAAATGGGAATGGAACTGAAAGAGTTGGAAAGCAAGTTGCAGGCGTTGTCTTATTATCCGCCGTTGTTTAAGGCTGCGTTCGGTTCGTCGACGGTCACTCGGCAAGGAATATCGAAGGCCGTTGCACAGTTTATGCGTTCGATGGTTTCGTTGAATTCTCGTTTCGATCAGGCAGCGGCCGCGATGGAGACCACCGACTACGCGAAGAAGTTCGATGACTTCTCCAAGGAGGAGAATCAGGGAAAGTCGTTGTTTATTGACGGCCTGGCGGGTATCGCTGAAGTCGGTTGTGCTCACTGCCACATTCCACCCACGTTCAATATGCCGAAATCGTTTAATACAGGACTCGACTTAGATTACAAGGACCAAGGATTGGGAGCTCGAAACATCGCTTCCAACGATCCGTTCACGGCCAACAACAACGGCAAATTCAAGGCCCCATCGTTGCGAAACATTGCGATGACGGCACCCTATATGCACGACGGACGCTTTAAAACGCTGGAACAAGTTGTCGAGCACTACAGCAGTGGAGTGCATCCACATGCGAACGTCGGTTTGGCTTTCGATGAAGACTCTATCGGCGCAAAGCGCACCTCCGGGTTTCAATTGACACAGGCTCAGAAGGGGGCGCTCGTCGCCTTCTTAAGGACGCTTACGGACAAAACATTTCTCACAGATCCTCGTTTCTCCGATCCCTTTGTGCGACTTGCCAAGGGAAAGTAGCAACCAGAAAGGACGAATTTCATCGTGCGAGTAGTTTCCATCTGCATTCTGTTATTGTTGGTGACCAATCGGGCAATTGCCGATGAGTCCACATCAACACCTGCGAAACAGTACCTTGCACTCGTTGAAAAGTACGAGCAAGAAGGTGGCGCAAGACAGTACGCCAAGCAGTTTCTTACGCTCGCGGAACAACACGCCCAAACCCCAACGGCCGCAAATGCGCTGTTGTGGGTCGTGAAAAATGTCCGAGGTCGGTCGGACACGACAAAGGCACTTGAGCGGCTCAAGAGCGATCACGTCGACTTCAAAGAGATCGTTGCGTCTTGTAAATACATCGCACGTTCTCGCTCGCTCGCAGCAGAACCTTTGCTCCGCCAACTTTTAGAAAAGAGTCCCCATACCGACGTGAGAGCCCAAGCGTGTTATTCGCTCGCGCAACTGCTCGAAAGTCAATCGCAGGTAGTGGATCAACTTCGTAAAACACCCAGCCTCGCGCCCCGAGTGCTGCAATACTACGGCACCAATTACGGCAAGCATCTTTCTTCATTGGATCCTGAATCACTGGCGAAACAGCGCGAGCAAGTCTATGTGACCATGCTGAAGTCGTTCCCTAGCGTAATCGTCATTTCAACTCTTTCTCTTGTAAAGTTTAGTTAACATCCTCTTCAAAAT
>JAPKBL010000147.1 GCA_028823415.1 Mariniblastus sp. | reverse complement strand
TTTTGTTTTTCTTTTGTTTTTCTTTTGTTTTCAATACGGAACAACCTCCGAAATTGCCTCCGTAGCTTAATGACACGCTCAACCAGCACCGCCATACTGTAGATGCGTTTTGGCGACACAGAATTGCACAAGTTTGGTTGCACGCTACCGCTAGAACGATTTTTTATCGATCGATTTCAGTCACGGCTCAGTTTGGAGGGATGCGGACATGAACGAAAATTCGGCATCCGCGGTAGACAAGGAATCAGAAACTCCATTTCTTCAAGCGCTCGCGCCATTGGTTCTATTGGCGTTCCTTATTGTCTACGGGCTCATTCTTCGTCCACTCGTTTTCCAACATCCGCCCCTGCCGCTGGAATTAATTTTCATTTTAGCCGCCTCGGGTTTAGTCGTTCAGCTACTGCTGACAGGGCATCGTTGGTCGGATATTCAAGATTCGATCGTCAAAAAATTCCAGTGTGCGATCCCCGCCTTCATGATTCTCTTTTGTATTGGCCTCATTATTGCCAGCTGGATCATCAGTGGAACCATTCCCATGTTGGTTTACTGGGGGCTCAAATTAATCAACCCAGAATATCTCTATGTAATTGCCTTTCTTGCCCCTGTGATCTTTTCTACTCTCACAGGGACAAGTTGGGGATCGGTCGGAACCATTGGCGTCGTGATCATTGGCATTGCCTCTGCACTGGACGCCAATTTAGGCATTACCGCGGGGGCGATCATTGGCGGCGCGTATTTCGGCGATAAACTGTCCCCCCTCTCGGACACCACCAATCTTGCCGCCCTCGCTGCAGAAGTTGATCTCCACACTCACATTCGTTCGATGCTGTGGACTACCCTGCCCTCTGCTGTAGTCGCATTATCGATTTACTACGCAATGGGAGTTCTCTACCCACCGAGATTGCAAGACGGTGGAATGAATGGAGTTCAATTATTACTCGACCAGCTTGCCTCCATATTTAATTTTTCATGGTTGATCTTGGCTCCCGCAATCGTCGTACTCGTTGGGAGTGTTCTTAGATTACCGACCGTTCCCGTACTGATCGCCTCGGTGTTTCTGGCTTCTCTAGTCGCGATCACGTTGCAACCGTTCACTTTTACCGACGTCATTTCAGCGCTCCATCAGGGATTCGACATCGAGCTTGTTATGCCGGGAGTTCAATTCACTCCGGAAATTTCACATCTGCTTGACCGCGGAGGACTCTATGCGCTTAACGAGCCAATTATTATCGCTTTTATGGTGTTCATCTTGATTGGTGCCATGGACAAGATTAACGCGATGCCGACCGTCGTCAATCACCTAATGCGATCTGTAAAATCGCCACGAGGCACCGTTCTGTCCAGCCTTTTTGCCACAGGAATCACCAACGCCATGACCTCCAACCAATTTGCCACTAGTTTTATTATTGGCGATGCGTTCAAAAGTAAATACGACCAGCAACGCGTCCCACGAAAAGTACTGTCCCGATCGTTGGAGGACACTGGGACGATGTTGGAATCGTTAGTGCCTTGGCATACATCGGCAATCTACATGGTTGCTACTCTCGGTGTCCCGTTTCACGATTACTGGCACTGGCAATGCCTGTCCCTCTGCAACATTTTGGTAGCAACGATCTGCGCGGTGACCGGTATTGGCTGTTTCTATGCCCACAAACCAGGCAACCAATAACCCAATTCAAAACGCACCACTACGACGACTCTTCCGCTTCATCGATCTTAAACTGCTCGGCCCGTTCCACTACTTTTCCAGTTTCTTTGCAAGTTCGGTTCTCGATCGGACCGTTCCAGAAATCGTCCATGATTTTGTGAAGATCCTCGTCAATGTGCTGCAGCCGAAATTCAGCTTGATAAACGAGATGCTCATCATCAGGACAATACCATCTTAATTGATCCTGCGTTCCCTCAGGCCGAGGAAATTCGACGATCAATCCGAGCGTTCCATCAGGACGTTGCGGACGATGGGGGACATTCCGGGGAAGCAAAAACATTTCACCCTCACGAATAATTACATCATGAGGAGGCGTTCCGTCGAGAGGACGGACGCGCAACGCGATATCGCCTTTAAGCTGGTAAAACAACTCCTCCGTTGGATTCACGTGATAATCGTTCCGTGTATTTGGACCCTTGCTGACGAACACGATCACATCATCCGCTTCTTTAAAAAACTGCTTGTTCATCACAGGCTTTTTAAATACGTGATCGTTGTCCGTAATCCACTTCATCAAATTAAATGGCTTTTGCATAACAGGAACTCTCTTCCAAAGGTGTTCGATCCCAGCCCTCAGCGAAACGTCACTAAACGGCTACAGTTAAAGTTTTTTATTACGAAATTGGGTACAATTATTCCCCAAAAATCATTCCCTAAAACACAAAGCTTAGTGAATCCGATCTCATTTGCCAGTCATCGACTTCGGCTTTCACATGGTGAAATAAATGCCTCGTAATTGTGCAATCGATAGGTCTCACCCAACTTGTGTTCTCAGAACACACTTAAGCTGAATCAACTTGCAGTAAACGGTGATTAACCCGCCGATCGAGAACCACTTTGGGGAGCCCATTGGGACACGCCAAATGCAATAAAAGCACCGCACAATTCAACAGCCAGCAAGATAAAAATGATTCGTTTCGGCTGGCCATCTACTGCTAAAGAAAATAATCGGGCAATCGAATATCCGGAGAAAACGAGACCCACGCAAAGCAATCCGGCACCGATCAAATGCCTCTGCAACGCACACCAAACCAAAAAGACTCCCAAACCAAGAATACAACCACCGTAGTCCGCTCGAATGTCAGCGAATGCGGTCGGCGTATCAAACCTCACCTCGACACCCGCCAATATTTCGGTGGGCCAGATCATTAACGCGACACCGAGGCCAACAAAGACCAGCGCCGCAAACCACAGCGCGATGACCGATACTATTTCTTTCACACCTAACTTGGCATCCATCGTATTTCCTCACAAACGCTTACTCGATTACATTCACATCCATCCACGATTAGCATTATCCAAAACTCAGTCTGGATGTGAACCGGACTGCGATTGCATTTGACATACTAATTGAACCTACACCAATCAAATTATTATTCGACTAACTCTCCGTAAGGAATTTTTACGAGCCAATCCGAAATGCGTGCCATTGCTACGCAAAAGGCACTATGACAAGATAATCGGTCAGTAGACGGGACTTTTTAACGAAAGAAAAAGAAGATGATATTAGGTGCCCATATGTCGATTGCCGGAGGTTATTACAAAGCTGTAATTGCCGCCAATAATGCCGGCTGTGATTGCGTGCAGGTATTTACAAAAAACAACAATCAATGGCGAGCGAAACCCATCACCGATGACGACGCGACCAGATTCGTGGAGGCCATGAAAGAACATTCAATTGCAGACCCGCTCTCCCACGCTTCCTATTTGATCAATTTGGCAAGCCCGAAAGAGGAACTCAGAACAAAAAGCATTGACGCGATGATTGTCGAATTGGAGCGAGCCCATCAATTAGAAATCCCGCATGTCGTTTTTCACCCAGGCTCATTCACGACCAGTAGTGAACCAGAGGGCCTCGATGCCATTGTCGATTCGCTCAATACGATCCTCCAGCGAACTGACAAACTGGCGAGCATTCCTCTGCTGGAAAACACCGCGGGGCAAGGAAGCAATCTTGGCTGGAAATTTGAGCATTTAGCCTACATCATCGATTCGGTTTCCGAATCCGAGCGACTTGGTGTTTGTATTGACACTTGCCATACCTTTGCGGCGGGACACCCGCTGGGTTCCACCCAAGAGTATGCATCCACCCTTCAAGCAATGGATGAAACGTTTGGGATTGAGAAAATCAAAGCCTTCCATCTCAACGACAGCAAAAAAGAATTCGGTTCGAGAAAAGACCGCCACGAACACATTGGTGAGGGTGAGATGGGAATCGAGCCTTTTGTCAACCTGATCAACGACTCACGTTTTGAGGACACTCCCATGTATCTCGAAACAGAAAAGGGTGAACGAGACGGAGTCAATATGGACGTCATGAATCTGACGACACTGAGAAACCTGAAATCTTAGAAAAGAAAACAATGAACTAGCGACGGACTTGGATGTCGTGGTGCGTGTGGGTTTTGATGTACCAATTTTTCCATTGATCAGCATTAAATCCAAAGTTTTGATCCGATACCTTTTTTAAGGCATCAACCACTTCTCTGTTGCGAAATGCCTGTATCACTGGCTTTTGATCACCGCCCATATCAAGACCGTTCACATTGCCATCGCTACCGACACCAGCATTAATTCGCCCAGACTGACCCGCGGGTTTAATAAGATGCGACGTTACCAACGCCCCAGTCAAAGCAAGGGTCGCAGACTGGTCGCCAAGTTCCCCAATTCCGAACGCCGCCCGATTGACATAGGCGTTTGACTTCGACGTCAGATAAGTTGCCAACACAGCAACCGCCGCGCCAGCGCTGTAATGCTCTTGGCCAAGCGACACCAAGGCGGATTCTCGTGTTGCGACGACGTCTTCCTCGACCGCAAATACGCAAAGTGCATTGAGGGCAACACGGGTCGGCACCCGCCCAATTGCCTGAACATACATAGCCCGAACCGCCGGGCGCGGTTCCTCTCGCGCCGCTTCGAATACAAGGACAACGCCGAGCGGATCACAGATCTTAAATAACTCAGCTTGCAGAGCCGCAGGATTAGCACGCCCTTTGGCAAGCTCTTTTTTCCAAATCCGAAAAGCTGTTTTCCGCTGCCCTTTGAGAGACTCAATTTCTTCGAAACCCTTGTCGATTTCTCGTTGCAGCACGGGTGACCAACCAGTTCCCCGTTTCTCATAGCCTAGCGTTTTCTGATATAGCTTTTCAGGAACCCAGCGATTTTGCTCTTTGATAAAATCGAATCCAAGTTTTCGTTTCGCCGCCGTATCGTTGGGGTCCAGTTCAGAAATTCGCTCGAGGTGAAACTGACGTTGGTCCTTAAATCGTACTTTTCCTTGAGGTTGATCACCGCACCATTCATACAATTCCCAGTGCGATGCGGGCTCATCTTTGATCGTCTCAATGTACTGGTTGTAATTGCGATCAATTTCATCAATCTTTCGGACTTTTCCTTGATGAACCATTTTGGCCATATCAATCTTCAGCACGCCGCCACCCCGCGGCTTGAAAACAACAATCTTCCGACCTTCCTCGACACCTTCCGACACGACCGTTCCAAATAGCTTGGCCTTAGATCGAAGAACAATTGTGTCTCGAATCTTGAGGGATTCGCGGTCGAAATCCTGATCCTGGGCAATCAGCGACCCAGGGCCAAACTGGAGCAAGCTAAGAGCCAGTGCGAAAATCGGAAGAAGGCAATGTTTGAGATTCATAATCGTTGACTTTATATAAGCCTGAGAACCAGCAATCTGTCTGTTAGATTTTACGAATAATTCGGCCAGAGTCCAATTCAATTCGCTTCGGTAGATCATCAACGCTTCCACGTTGCTTTACACATCAAACCACTCACCGCTATTTGAATTCACGTGCCAATTTTTGTATTATCGACGCATCAGGATGCCTAAAACCAAGTGTGTTGCACAATTAGCCGAAAAATTCAGGGAAATGTGTCGCATTCCCCAAAATTTACCCGATTTAACTAACCGACCAGTTAATCCACCAAGTATTGGATCCTTTTACACCGTTGGAAAAAGCTATGGCAAAAATTTCGATGTCACAAATGTCCAAGCTATTTCACCGTTTGGCGACTACCTACACCGCTGGAATTGACCTTCGCGCTGCCTATGCCCTCGAAGAAAAGACCGGCAATTCTAAATACCGTTTAAACGCCAAAATAATTAATCGACAGCTGGGGGAAGGCAAATCACTCGCCGAATCCATGGAAAATCTAAACGGTTATTTCCCGGATCTCGCGGTCTCTGTTGTAAAAGCAGGTGAACGAGGTGGGAGATTGGAAGAATCTTTTACCAGGTTAAGCAATCACTACAGCGCACTGGTCTCCTTCCGCAACAAATTTCTTGCATCCATCGCCTGGCCATTATTTGAACTAACCTTTGCCATTCTGATCGTCGGCTTATTCATTTTCCTTTGTGACGGTCTCTACAGTTCGCTGGGCATGGAAGTCATCGACTGGTTTGGGATGGGCAGTACCGCAGGAAATGTCGCCGCTTACTTCGTCCTGGTCTTTCTTTTCTTTGCGCTCGTTACATTTATTTTCATTGGCTCCATTCGAGGATGGTTCGGGACACTGCCTATCCGAATTGCAATGCGAATCCCTTTAGTTGGAAAGACGATTCAGTGCCTCGCTCTATCGAGGTTTGCATGGACATTATCCGTCGCCGAAAACGCTGGAATGAATGCAATTGAAACAGCTCAACTGGCACTTCGATCCACCGAAAACTATTATTACAAATCACTGGAAACGGTCGTCTGTCATAACTTGCAGCAAGGCCACCAATTCCATAAAACCTTCGAGGCCACCGGCTCGTTTCCAGAAGAACTAATAATTTTCATCAAAAACGGGGAAATTTCTGGCGAATTGGCGGAATCAATGAATCGCGCGTCCGCAGACCTGCAGGCAAAAGCGGAAATCAATTTAAAAGCGATCAGTGTTATTGGTTTTGTGACAGTGCTAATGGTCGTGGGCGCTTTAGTACTTGCTATCCTGATTTTCGCAATGCAGGCTTACATTAACATCCTCAACAACGCCGGCCAAATTTAATTCGCCACTGCGATGCACCTATTGCTTTGGAGGCATCAACGATATTCGTTTTTGAATCCAACGGGCAATGCTCTTATTCCATCAAAGATAATTTTCAATTTTCGCGAACATAAATTGAGTCAAACCATGCATTCATTTCCCGATTGCCAACTGGAATTAAATTCAACATGTCAACTCGAGGGGATGCCCACCCGCATGCCCAATGGAAAGTTTTCCAAAAAAACCGCCTATCGTCGAATCGAGGAGAATGTTGAAGTCATGGCCGACCTCGCAAAACGTCTCTATGCGGAAAATCGGCGGTCAATATTACTGGTGCTGCAAGGCATGGATACCGCCGGCAAGGACGGCACGATCCGAGCTGTCATGCAGGGCATGAACCCTACCAGCTGCCAAGTGAGTTCGTTCAAAAAGCCAAGCGAAGAAGAGCTCGACCATGACTTTTTATGGCGAATCCACCAACGTGTGCCTCGTCGTGGCAATATTGGGATTTTCAATCGTTCCCATTATGAAGATGTTCTGGTGGTCCGGGTTCACAATCTCGTACCGGAGTCAATCTGGAGCAAACGTTATGAGACGATTAACGCGTTTGAAAAACTTCTCCATGACAATGGCACTACCGTGGTTAAGTGTTTTCTCCACATCAGCAAAGAAACGCAGCGCGAACGCCTGCAAGCCCGCCTCGATGACCCAGCCAAACACTGGAAGTTCAATCTTGGCGATATTGAGGAGCGAAAATTGTGGGACGATTACCAGCGCGCCTATCAAGTCGCATTGGAACTGTGCAACACCGAGTACGCACCTTGGCATATCATCCCCTCTGATAAAAAATGGGCGAGGAACTTAATTGTCAGTGAGGTTCTGCGCTCCACGATGGAAGGACTTAATCCAGAATTCCCACCGCCCGAATCAGATTACACTGGAATTTCCGTCAGTTAATGATAGCCAAACGCGCCATCGCCGAAGGAATCGGTACCTACCTTCTCGTATTCTTTGGAACGGGAGCAATCCTCTACAGCGACGCCTTGGAGGGTGGCCTCACCAATCTTGGAATCGGTTTGGCTTTCGGATTGACTGTGATGATCGTGATCCTGGCAATCGGGCAATTTTCCGGAGCACACATCAACCCAGCTGTGACCATTGGATTCTGGTACGACAAACAAATTCCCGCCAATCACGTCCTTCCGTACATCATCAGCCAATGCCTGGGGGCGATCGCCGCAAGCTTTACGCTGTCGATGATCGACCGCGACCATCCCAACCTCGGAGGGACTGCGTCCAACCTTGAGGTCTGGCAAATCTTTGCCATCGAGTTTTTCATCACTGCGATTTTGATGTTTGTGATTCTGCGCGTCTCGAAGTTCCGTGGAATGTTCATTCCCGCGGTGATCGTGGGCGGAACAGTTGCCATTCACGCAACCGCGTTAGGCCCCCTCACCGGCGCCTCAATGAATCCAGCAAGATCCCTAGGCCCCGCCTTAGCGAGTGGCCAACTCGAACAGCTTGGCATCTACATCTGCGCCACCATTCTCGGAAGCCTGTTCGCCGCAATCTTGCATCGGCAACTCTTCAAGCCGCGTCAAGCACACGCCACTGACACCCAACCCACCCGTTAGACCATCGGCAATGTAAAGCCGAAAAGCTAGCTTCGAGCCAAAAGTCACACGACTCATTTCGCCTCAGGCGTTGCTTTTTTCGGCTCGCCTTTGGGAAGGTCTAATTGCTGAGCATTGAATAACCCGAGACTCGTGTCGAGCTCTGGATGTTGCTGATGTGCCGAAACATGAGCCTGGAACGCGTCTGCGAACGCCAATAACCGTTCGTCGTCGTTAAGATGTCCGCTCAAAATCACCGGCGCTGGCGTTCGAACGGAATTGCGATCGCGATAGTCTATGGGCATTACGACAGACGGATGGCCTGTGAAATTTGTTTGGACGAGATCATTCATATTGATGATGAAATCGACCTCAGCAATCGCGTCATCAAACTGCTTCATCAACAGCGAGCGGGCGCGTTGCACGCGAACATAATCGACCGCCGAAACATATTGTGCTGCCCGAAAACTCTGCTCCCACCGATTAAAACCTTCCGTGTCTCCATCCCGAATCATCGAATCAAATAACGTCGATGCCTCAACATCGATAATTGAGAACATCGCAGAAAACGGCAGCGACCGAGGCAGACTCATCTCTACCAGTTCACAACCCATTGATTTAAGTATCTTCAAATCCGCACGGTCCGCGTCCGGCGCTGTCCGACTCTTGGCGTAACCAACCTTCAAATTATCCAGAGACGCTTTCGACGGCCATTGAAAAGGAAAACTACCAGCGGTGTTATCTTTTCCATCGGCACCGTGGATCGCGTTAAAAATCAACGCGCAATCCTCCATGCATCGGGCGATCGGTCCAATTTTATCAAGCGACCAACAAAGCGGCATGCAACGGTCCCGGCTTACGCGGCCAAACGTCGGCCGCAGGGCCGAGGCACCACACCGCACCGACGGCGAGATTATGCTGCCCAGGGTTTCTGATCCCAGTGCAAAACCGACCAACCCCGCCACCACCGAACTGGCAGATCCAGCCGAAGAACCGCTCGATCCAATCCGTGGATTCCACGGTGATCGGGTCATGCCCCCAAACCATTTATCCCCCATTGCAATAGCGCCCAGCGAAAGTTTGGCTACCAACACAGCCCCCGCCTCCTCCAAACGCGCTGCGACGGTCGCGGTGCCTTCGAGCTCTCGCTCTCGAAACTGAGGCAAACCCCACGTCGTTGGATAACCCTCCACCGCGATTAAATCCTTCGCTCCCCAAGGAATCCCATGCAATGGCCCCCGGTAATACCCTTTGGCAATTTCCGAATCGGCTTTGGCGGCCTGGCGCAAAGCCAAATCCTCGGTCAGGGTAACAACGCTCCTCAGCATGCCACCATATTTCTTCAATCGACGAAGGTAGATTTTAGTGAGATCGACACTGGAAATCTTCTGGGCGCGAATCAGCCACGACAATTGGTGTACCGGTAGAAATGCGATTGCCTCTTCGGTTTCGGGAAGTTCGATGACCACCGAACGGAGTGTTGAAGACTTTCGATTGAGTCGCGATTGCTGCGTCGCTGACGCCGTTGGCGCGAACTGAATTGCCATCGGTGTATTGTATGACAAATCGACCTGTCTCAGTTTTTCCATCGCAGCGCTGGTCCGCGATACGGTCTTTAAAATTTCGTTTCGTTCATCATCGGTCAGCTCAACTCCTGTAATCCATTCCGCCTGTCGAATGGATTCAACACCTACCTCATTTGAGGCAACCATCGCACCGGCAACCGACCGGTGAAACAAGGCAGTGCCAATGCCAGTACTTGCAATCGAGGTTAATAATGTTCGGCGGTTAAGCATCATGTTCACATTCAAGTTAAAACAAAATAAACAGAATTATCCACACGCCTTCGTCAATACGCCATTAACCATTGGCCCACGATTTCAGTCGATCGCTCCCGCCTCAACTCAACTCAACTCAACTCAACTCAACTCAA
>JAPKBL010000038.1 GCA_028823415.1 Mariniblastus sp. | reverse complement strand
TAGGTTGAAAACTGAGGGGATGACTTGTGGGGAGGAGTGAAAGTCTAATCAAACCTGGAGATAGCTCGTTCTCTGCGAAATATCTTTTGGGATAGCGTCAGGTAAATTGTGACACGGGGGTAGAGATACTGAATTGGATGAGGGCCCTTCCCGGGGTACCTCACTGAACCAAACTCCGAATACCGTGTTATATACCCTGGCAGTCAGTCCGTGTGGGATAAGCTGCACGGTCGAAAGGGAAACAACCCAGACCATCGTCTAAGGTCCCGAAGTAATGCTCAGTCACTAAGGAAGTTAGTTTGCTGAGACAGCCAGGATGTTGGCTTAGAAGCAGCCACCATTTAAAAAGTGCGTAACAGCTTACTGGTCGAGCAGGCTTGCGCCGATAATGAACGGGAGTAAGCATTACACCGAAGACATGGGTTTACACTATGTGTAAGCGGTAGCAGAGCGCTGTACAGGAGATACAAGCCCAACGGCAACGATGGGTCTCGGCCTGTACAGGTGATTATGCCGGAATGAGTAACGATAAAACAGGTGAGAATCCTGTTCGCCGAAAGCCTAAGGTTTCCTGGGGAAGGTAAATCCGCCCAGGGTTAGGCAGTACCTTAGTCGAGGCCGAAAGGCGTAGACGATGGATAGCAGGTTAATATTCCTGCCCCAACTTGTGGAGCGATGGAGGGACGGCAACCAGAACACGTGCGGACGATCAGAAATGTCCGTGGAGTTCATTGAGATGGAGGGATTGGAAAATCCACCCTCATAATTCAAGATGTTCGACCAACTGCCTTGAGCGGGATTGCGTCGGAAGGTTGTCCAAGAAAAGCTTCTAAGTGTTGAAGCAAGTTGACTGTACTAAAACTGACACAGGTAGGCGGGTCGAGTAGACTAAGGCGCTCGGGAGAACGGTGGTTAAGGAACTCTGCAAAATGGCCCCGTAAGTTCGCGATAAGGGGTGCCCCTGATGGTTAACGCTGTTGGGGGCCACAGTAAATCGGCTCCTTCGACTGTTTATCAAAAACACAGGTCTCTGCGAACACGTAAGTGGATGTATAGAGACTGACGCCTGCCCGGTGTTGGTAGGTTAAGGAAGACGGTTAGCCCTCGGGTGAAGCTGGCGACCGAAGCCCCAATAAACGGCGGCCGTAACTATGACGGTCCTAAGGTAGAATTTTCTGCCCTCTGGTCTGGTGACAGATCAGGTTGCACTTTGCTATATGCTGGAAACTCTGAGTATCCGACAGTACTCGCTTTCGAATTTCGAAAGCAGTGAAAATCTGTTCGGTGCAGACAATCAGCAGGAAACCATTTTATCATTTGAGATTTATCTCACTTGAGATTGATGGGCTCCTCAGAGACTAAACGCAAAGCGACTCACTGCTGTTAAGATCAAAGGTTAACTTTCTTTGATTGGCAATTGAGTTGAAGATATAGTCCGAGCTGCATGGCGACATGCAGAGGTTAACAGAAATGTTAGCCCGCCGATGGCAAACCTAAATCTCTGGTTTGCAAATGTTTTCTTTGAAAACATGCATGTTTCTTAGCTTATTCATTGGGTCTAGTTTTTTGACTAGGCCAGTACAGATAAATCGTTGATTTATGTGTGCGGTTTGGATCTTGGCTAGATCCGGTTAGTAGTGCTAAATCTTTCATGTGACTTCGGTAGTAACATACTGAGCGAAGTTCCTTGTCGGGTAAGTTCCGACCTGCATGAAAGGCGTAACGAGAGGAGCACTGTCTCAACCACCGACCCGGTGAAATTGTAGTCGTGGTGAAGATGCCACGTACCCGCGGTTAGACGGAAAGACCCCGTGAACCTTTACTGTAGGCAGATATTGGGCTGAGTTATGTTTTGTGTAGGATAGGTGGGAGACTTTGATCCCGGCACGCCAGTGTCGGGTTAGTCGTCCTTGAAATACCACCCTGAGTATGATTTAGTTCTAACTCTGACCCTTGAATCAGGGCAGAGGACAGTTTCTGTTGGGCAGTTTGACTGGGGCGGTCTCCTCCCAAAGAGTAACGGAGGAGTTCAAAGGTACACTCAGCCTGGTTGGCAATCAGGCGTCGAGCGCAAAGGTAGAAGTGTGCTTAACTGCGAGAGATATAACTCGAGCAGATACGAAAGTAGGACTTAGTGATCCGGTGGTTCCGAATGGAAGGGCCATCGCTCATCAGATAAAAGGTACTCCGGGGATAACAGGCTTATCGCATCCGAGCGTCCATAGCGGCGATGCGGTTTGGCACCTCGATGTCGGCTCATCACATCCTGGGGGTGAAGAAGCTCCCAAGGGTTTGGCTGTTCGCCAATGAAAGTGGTACGTGAGCTGGGTTCAGACCGTCGTGAGACAGGTCGGTCCCTATCTGCCGTGGGCGTACGAAACTTGAGGAGGTTCTTCTTTAGTACGAGAGGATTTGGAAGGACGAATCTCTGGTGTTCCAGTTGTCACGCTAGTGGCATGGCTGGATAGCTATATTCGGAAAAGATAAACGCTGAAAGCATCTAAGCGTGAAGCTCTCTCCAAGATTAGGTTTCGTTGTAGCTTGCTACGAGAGTCCCCTGGAAGACTACCAGGTTGATAGGCCATATGTGTAAGTGCAGTAATGTATTCAGCTAAATGGTACTAACGGACGAAAGCTTGACCACATATATCCAGGTCTCTCATTTTCGGTTGGGTTTATACCAATCAAAAACTGATACCAGTTTAGGTCATTTGAAGGTAGGAATTTCCTGCCGACGCTATTTAAGGCGTCAAGGGTCAACGTGGCCCGTATGAGTTGGCAGCCGCCATCCTCATGCAAATCTGGGTCAACATTGACCCACGACACTAGCCATCTATAAAACACAACCAAAAAGACATGATCTTTGTCAGGATCAGGCCACATCGGGTGAATAAGCCGATGTGGTCTCTTCCGGCGAACATATTAAAGTGGTCACACCTGTTCCCATCTCGAACACAGTAGTTAAGCACTTTGAGCCGATGATAGTACTGCAAGTGCGAAAGTAGGTACCGCCGGATCTATTATGAGCCCGTTCACGTGAAAACGTGAACGGGCTTTTTTTATGTCTTCGCCGAAGTGTTTGTTGAATTGCGGGCCTCCTCAAAGCCCATATTCTGAGATGCGATTTAGGATCAGAATTTTTCGCAATCTGAGTTTTCGATACGGGCTCGGTCGAAAGTTATTTTCGAAATTGCTTACCTACAAACCAATGACTAGGATTAAAACTTTAGTTGGTGATTCATACACGGGAGTTTGGATGGCAACGCGATCAGTTCCGATTGGCCTCAAGTTAGTAATTTGTTTGATGGCTGTAGCGGCATTCTTGCACTGCGTTGAGATAGCCCAAGCACAGCCGCTTGGCCAGACCATTCAATTTGAGTCGATCCAAGGCGATATCTGGATATCGGGAATACCTAAATCTTTATCTCGATTGGGGCCCAATGCTGAGGTGACGGTCAAAATATGGTTTAATCGGCAGCTCCTTGGAGAGGGCGACTCCTATAGAAGGCGGATTGCTGAATTTGATTCAATACCGAGATCGGATTTGCGGGCGCGTAGCGTGCGGTCGCTGAAACAAGAATCCGAAAAATCATTTTTGTTAGCAAAGGAATCATTGGATGATCTGCGGAAAAACGGTCTTTTGACTGACTTTCGTCGACATTGGATCGTTAACGGATTCAGCGCAACGACCCGTCTCTCGGCGATTGAAAGATTTAAACGAATTCCCGGAGTTAGTAAGATTTTCGTCGTTGGGAAGACCAACACGAAAAAAGGGGATGGAGAGCTGTCGACCGTAGAAGACCGCAGGAATAACTCGGATTTTTCATTTGACCCCGAGCGCTGGCTTCATCCTTGGTATACCCGCGCCTTAAAAGCAGACAAGGTTTGGAGTGAATTTGGTGTTTCGGGAAAGGGAACCTTAAATATCATTCACGATTTTCATTTTTCAAAATCACCGCCAATGGATAAATCCAAATCTCCGATTGTTGGATTCAATTTTAATAACGGTACGACCAATCTTTGTATTCGCCCAGAGAGTTCATCGACTCGTGATTTGCACGGTGTGATGTGCGCGGCAATTGTATGTGGAAGAGGCTCACCGGATTTTGGGTATGAATTTGGTTTGGCGCCTTCTGGTGAGTGGGCGGGGGTGATTTCGAGCGGTGAAATAGAGTCGAGTGTCGAGTGGGCGATAGAAAACGCGGCCGATACTTACAGCATGAGTTTCTCGATTCCTGGTTTGGGCGAATACCGAAGTCACTGGCGTAAAATTCTTGAGCACGGTGCGATTTGTGGAATCTGTTTCGTATCTGGTGCCGGTAATTTTGCAAAAACTGTCAAAACACCGCTTCAGATGCGCACACCTGAGGATATTCCCGAGGTCGTATTCGCGGCGGCTGGCGTACACAGGAACCTTTCAAAAACTAGTTTCTCGAGCACAGGACCGGTTTTATGGAAAACCGAACATTACGACGAGGGAGAGGTGCAAAAACCCGAAGTATGCGCATTCAATCACCAGCTGCCCGTGTTTTTTATCGACGGAACTGTCCGTGAATCGGCCATCAACGGAAATTCCTTTGCCGGGCCAATGTTTTGCGGTTCGATTGCCTTGATGCGATCAGCCGACCCAGAATTACATCCTTGGCGAATTCGTGAAATTATAACCTCGACTGCTTCGGACATCGGCTCGCCCGGTTTCGACTCGAGTACGGGCCATGGGTTAATCAATTGTTATCGTGCGGTGAAGGAGGTCCTTAGGCAAAAGGCGATTCGCGACGGTAAAGATCCCTCGCGATACCAGCAGGAATTGGCAAAAGGGCAATTGGATGAGGACAATTATTTTGCCAAGCTCTCAAGCCATTTAGTTGTCGTTAATTCTGGAAGAGAGGCAATCGGAAACGGAAAAACTAACCTTCTGGAAGGAGATATTATTGATAGGGTGGAGGGCGCAGAAGTCACCTCGGAAGGCGATTGGGCAGGCCTAATCGCACGCTCTCGCGGTCAATCTTTGAAAATCAAGGTCATTCGCGGCCAAAAACCAATTGAGATCCAGGTAAGTGCGGCGAAAATGAGAATTCGGAAAGTCAGAGAAGTCTACGCCGAACCGGTTTTTAAATAGGCGTCGGCTTGTTAGTTTGAGGGGTATGAATACCTCAATTATTGGGGAGATGCCGATCAAGATACAAAGTTTAAATCTCTGACCTATTAAGCGGTTTGTTTACGCACATTGGCGACATTTTTTTTACGGATAACTAGTTTTGAATATGAACTCGGAACGTGACGCGGTCAGGGTTGACAAGGGGATTTCTGGAAGCGGAGTATTTGCCTCGATTGCATTCCCTGCAACAGCGGTGATTGGACAGATCAAGGGCGATTTATTTCAAGATGAGCGACTTGAGACTGAATATACCTTTCAAGCTGCCGAGGGTTTTCAACTTGAACCTCGAGCGCCATTTCGTTTTTTGAATCACAGTTGCGATTGCAATTGCGAATTTGACTGGATGACGGCGTCTGACTGGAAAGGTGATCCCGAATCCGTTGAGGAGGGGAGTCTTGGGGGTTTGTATCTGTCGGCCTTACGAAATATCTCGCCAGGCGAGGAGCTAACGATTGATTACAACTGGCCTGCCGATTTTGCGATTAATTGTGAATGCGGCTCTAAAAACTGCCGCGGATATATTGTCTCAATAGACGAGATTGGAAACCTAAAGAGTTCGGCGTAGAGTCGTGCATCCAATTCGCAGGTTAATTCGGTCGAGGAGGATTCCATGAAAGCGGCGTCCATCGCGGAAATAAAAAAGCAATTGGTCAAACTCGATCAGGGCGAGTTGCTCGAGATCGTATTGCAGTTGGCACGATTCAAAAAAGACAATAAAGAACTTCTGACCTATGTTCTTTTTCTGTCTGATAACGAGCAAGCCTATGCGCGTTATTTGTGCGATGAAATTGACGAACAATTTCGATTAAATCCCAACATGCACAAAAAAACACTCAGAAAAACCATTCGTGTAATGGAAAAGTGTTTGAGGTTTTCCAGTTCAAAAGAGACGGAACTGACTGTCCGTGTTCACTTTTGTCGGTCGTTGATGTCCAGCGAGACGCCATTTCGTGACCGCAAGATTATGTTCAATATGTACGCCGCTCAGTTGAAGAAAATCCGAAAATTGATCGAGGGATATCACGAGGATCTTCAGCATGACTATCGCCGAGAGTTCCGGGACCTCGATATATAGTGGCTTAAAACATGGGCGGGTCAATCAATTCCGATTTCCTTGGGTCTCCAAACGTCTTGGATTTGACATGAGAAGGCGGGGCAAATCTCTTTCCAACTGGCAGCATCAAACTGGAACTGCACAACGGTTGCCGTCGGTAGAATTTCCCATCGACCGGAAAGCGATTCAACCAGATCCTCGAGTCCTGGGTTGTGCCCGACCAACATTAATCGCGAAACTTCAGGTTGGTCAAAGCCGGCAATAGCGTTTAAGTATTCTCGCGCGGGGGCGTGATAAAACAAAGGCTCAAATCGAATTGGAATTGAATCGGCTCCTCCCATAGATTGGCTCAGGATGTTTGCGGTGGCGGCAGCCCGAGCCGCAGGAGAGGATATGATTAAGTCCGGCGTGCATTGCCGATCCGCGAGGAATCTGGCCATTTCCGGAACGACTCGTTTTCCCCGTTTGTTTAAGGGGCGTTCGAAATCAGGCATGCCACCCACTGCCCAGGATGACTTTGCGTGCCGCATGATTTGTAACTGTTTCATGGTCGATTTCCAAAGTTTCCGCAATTAGCACAACTTAAATAATATTTCTCAGAGTTTCTGGGACAAATTCGCCCATCGCCCGTTCTTTAAGAAGGCGATAGGATAAACTAGGAAACGTCGCTATCATACGCGAAAGGTCGCGGCGTTGCTCCGATCGAACTGTGATAATTTGATGCTTCCAACGAGCAGTTCTTTTTCAGTACCGTTGGTGATTTGGTAGTGGTTTTTTTAAGCTAGTCAAACGATCGACGTTAATGGATCCTGAACGCGCGAGAATACAAGCCGATTTAAGTGGTTTAATTGAAGGCGAAGTGCATTGCGATGCAACTTTTCTTCAAATGTATGCTAGTGATGCGAGTATCTATGAAATCCCACCCTTGGGTGTTGTGCGGCCGGCCAGTACCGCCGATGTCGTGGCCTGTGTTCAGTATGCTGCTGAAAATCAGATATCGCTCATACCTCGGGGGGCAGGTAGCAACGTCGCCGGAGCGTGTGTCGGCAAAGGGTTAATCCTCGATTTTTCCTTTTCAATGCGGCAGATTCAGGCAGTTGGAAAAGATACAGTGACCGTCCAGCCAGGCGTGGTCATCGGTGATTTGAACCGACACTTAAAAGCCCATGGCCAGTTGTTCGGGCCTGATCCTGCAACGCGAAATGTAACGACAGTTGGCGGCACGTTGGCGATGAACACTTCTGGCAGCCACTGGGTAAGATATGGTGCGCCCCGCGAAACGATCATGCGGTTGCAAATGGTGCTTTCGACTGGCGAAGTCGTCGAATTTGACTCCCGAGAAAACGCAACAATTTCAAAAACATTTCCAAGTCTCCGCGCACAGTTATTGGCAGGACGAGTGCGGCGAGTCATCAGTTCAAACGAAGAGTTGATCGCCGAACAACGCCCGCAGGTAATGCAAAATCAAGCGGGTTACAATCTTTTCGATGTCCAGCAGAACGGGCATACAGATCTGACTCGTTTACTAGTCGGGAGTGAAGGCACGCTCGGTATCATCACCGAAGCAACGCTAAAAACGGAGCCAATTCCCCGTCATCGCGGGGTTGCACTACTCTTTTTCCACCGCCTTGAGTCTGCGGCGTCTGCGGCGGTAGAAATCAATAAAATGGGTATATCTGCCTGTGATCTGCTCGATCGTCGGCTTTTATCGCTCGCCCGCGAGACGAACTCGGAGTTTCAACGACTTCTCCCCGCGGATGCTGAAGCGATGCTGCTTGTTGAATACCAAGCTTCCGACGAGTCGTCATTGAGATCCAAGCTTGACCATTTGGTCACTCGAATTCAACGCCGCAAGAAACTTGCCTATGAGGTGAGGTTAGCAACTCAGCAGGATCAACGGGATCTTTTGTGGAGAATTGTTCGCCGCGTGGTCCCCACATTGTACCGGTTGAAGGGAGACAAGCGGGCGCTCCCGTTTGTAGAGGACATTGCAATTCATCCCTCAAAGATTCCGGCCTTTCTTACGACCGTCCATAAAATATTGAACGACAACGAAGTCACAGCTTCGATTTTTTGCCACGCGCCGCAAGGCACTATTCACATACGCCCGTTCATGAGTCTCTCCGACAATAATGAAATTGCGAGGATGCATCGGCTTGCCAATCAACTTTTTGAACAAGTCTTGGAGAACAACGGAACTGTAAGTGGGATGCATGGGGATGGGTTAAGTCGAACCTGGTTTCTCAGGCGACAGTATGGCTCGCTCTATAATGTTTTTTCTGACGTAAAACGGATTTTTGATCCGGGCAACATTCTCAATCCTGGAAAGATTGTAGGGCATCCGTTTTCTGGCTTGGGTGACAACATCCGCCCCGTGGCCGTCAGTTCGGATTTTCTGGGCAACGCAAAAGAGCAAACCCCTCGGGATGCTTCAGAAACATTGGAAGAAAAAGAGTCTGCTGAAGAAAAATCAAGCCGGCGCGGCTGGATTCGCAAGCAGAAGAAACTTTCGCCCGGCAACTCCGTCGCCCTGCCCATTTTAGAGCCTGAACTAAATTGGCAGTTACCACAGATCGCCCTCGCCGCAAGGAATTGCAACGGTTGCGGCCGCTGCCGATCGGGTGCGCCTGCCGAAAGGATGTGTCCAGTTTTCCGACTCGCTCCGCGTGAAGAGAGTTCTCCACGGGCCAAGGCAAATTTGATGCGGGGCGTCCTGACTGGACGGCTGGATGCGAAATTAATGGCGACCGATGAATTTAAGGATACTGCGGATCTTTGTATTAATTGTCACCAGTGCCGTTTCGAGTGCCCCGCCGGTGTTGATATTCCAAAGCTAATGGTCGAAGCGAAGGCGCAATACTTTGCCGCCAATGGCATGAAAATTTCAGATTGGCTACTGATGCGACTCGATTGGCTTTATGAAATCGCAGGTCAAATGCCTTCGTTTACCAATCGCCTTCTCCAAAACAGAACGTCGCGGTGGTTTCTGGAAAAATCTATCGGAATAGCCCAAGGTCGAAAGTTGCCGTTATTTTCGAGATCGAGTTTTCATCGATGGGCAAATCGACAAAAATTAAATCGACCTTCGACTCAACAGTCACGAAAAATTGTTTACTTTGTCGATGCCTACGTTAACTGGAATGATGTCGAACTGGGAAAAGCGTTTGTCAAGGTATTGAAACACAATGGGATTGATGTCGTCGTTCCTGGCGGGCAAAATGTATCAGGCATGTCATTGATTTCCGATGGAGCGGTGATTCGGGCAAAAAAACTTGCCCAGAAGAATGTTGAATTATTGTCTGAATGGGTCCGGCAGGGATACCAAATTGTGACCACCGAACCGTCAGCCGCTCTGGCGTTAAAACATGAGTATTTAAGCTTGCTTGATGATCAAGACGCAGTTTTGGTTGCTGAAAACACTATGGATGCGACATCGTTTTTGTTAGATTTGCATACATCAGGTGATCTGGAACTTGATTTCAAGCCAATTAATGCGTCCATAGGTTATCATTTGCCTTGTCACCAGCGCGCCTTAGGCAATGAAGTGCCCTCGATGAAGCTACTCCGATTGATTCCCGGCCTTCAAGTCGAGTTGCTGGAAAAAGGGTGCAGTGGAATGGCTGGAACTTACGGACTCAAAAAGAAGAATTACCTAAATAGTTTGAAAATTGGTTTTGCGCTAATCAATGCGATGCGGAGTACTCACATCATCGCAGGTACGACCGAGTGCAGTACCTGTAAAATACAAATGGAACAGGGAACAACCAAGCCGACCGTTCATCCGATTAAGATTCTTGCCTTGGCCTACGGCTTGATGCCAGAGTTGAACAATTTACTCAGTCGGCGCAGTGGCGATTTGGTCATATCATGAAAATTCAAATTAAATTGTTTGCTGCGGCTCGAGAACTTAGTGATCGAGGGGAAATTGAAATGGAAGTCGATGATGGAATCCAAGTCGGCGAACTGAAAATAAAAATCTCGGGTGAATATCCGAAATTAAAGGATTTAATTTTGCGCTCGGCAGTTTCCTTGAATCGAGAATTTGCGACTGATGATAACGTGATATGTGAGCACGATGAAATTGCGCTGATTCCGCCCGTCAGTGGCGGCTAACTTTTTTATGTTTCTAATTAACGCATTTTTTAAATCCAGTCGACGTTTCCTTTTTACTTCTCCGTTGCCAACAGGACTGTTGTTTAGATGATTTCAATTACTAATGAGTCAATTGACACATTAAAAGTCTTGGAATCGGTTAAGTCGGACCTAGCCGGTGCAAGTGTTTTGTTTGTCGGATCGACTCGCCAATTTACCGGCGATAAAGAAACCGTACGCCTTGAATATGAGTGTTACCAAACGATGGCGGTTGAGAAAATTCAACAGCTAATCGATTTGGCTAGTACGAAGTGGGAAATCACGCGATGTTCCGTTGTGCACCGAATTGGCATCGTGGGACTTGGTGAGTCAAGTATTGCTGTAGCGGTCAGTACCGCACATCGGAAGGCAAGTTTCGAAGCGGCGGCATGGCTTGTCGATGAATTGAAAATTCAGGTTCCAATCTGGAAAAAAGAGCTCTGGGCATCCGGGGAAACTGAGTGGGTGCATCCAAGCGGAACGGTCAGACCTATTCCGATCAACTTCGATAACCCGCAGGAGGGGTCTTAAGTCATGGATCAAACCTCCAAGCAAAAACTAGCTTCGCGAATCGATCCCATCGTCGATTCATACGGGCGAGAGCACCGAAGTTTGCGAATCAGCGTTACTGATCGGTGTAATATTCGTTGCTTTTACTGCATGCCAGAGAATGTTAAATTTCTTCCGCAAAACAGTATTTTGAGTTTCGAGGAGATTCGACAGGTTGTTGAAATTTTAGCTTGTCACGGGGTAAATCGAGTCCGAATTACCGGTGGTGAACCCTTGGTAAGATCGGAAATTTGGAATCTTGTAAGCCAGCTCAAATCCGTGTCCGGAATCGATGAAATCGCGCTTACAACCAATGGCATTTTGCTTTCTGACCAGGCGCAAAAGTTAAAGGACAGCGGTTTAGACAGAATCAATGTAAGCCTTGATTCCATTGATCCCGTTAAGTTTAAGGAGATCACAAGAAGAGACGCGTTGGACAAAGTGTTCGCCGGAATCGACGCAGCAATTTTGGCTGGATTTGATAACATTCGAATTAACGCGGTATCCGTTAGAGGGATATCTGAGACCGAGGTCATTCCTCTAGTTTCGTGGGCGCAACAAAAAGGGCTTCACCTAAGGTTCATTGAATTCATGCCTCTGGATGGGGACAAGGCGTGGCAGGACCAACAAGTTTTCACTGGCGCGATGATGCGGAAAATTATCGAGGAAGAATTTGGAACGCTATCACCAGTCGTCCGTGCGCGATCTAGTCAGCCTTCGGTAGATTTCCAATTGCGAGGGGACGGGCCTCAGATTGGTTTTATAGATTCAGTCACTGAACCTTTTTGTAGTTCGTGCGATCGGATGAGGATCACCGCGGAAGGAAAATTGCGTAATTGCCTTTTTTCAACTGAGGAATGGGATCTAAAGCAGTTGATTCGGTCAAACGGATCGGTTGAACAAATTGAACTGCTGATTCGCGAAGGAATCCGGCACAAAAAACTCGGCCACGGTTCGGATACCGGTCGATTTGTTCGACCAGATAGAGCGATGTACCAAATCGGCGGTTGAGAACTGCCTGCGAGCCCAGTTGCACGCCCCCAAAAGTCTATCACTCAGACGTCTGTAACGCTTATCAACGCTGACGCAAATTTTGGTATGGGTGCAAACTATGTCGTGAAACTTTGCCGTCTGAGGTCTTGGGGTAGATCGCTGAGGTGTTCTCGAGCAAGCCCCATTTTGACGCTTAAGGTCCCTCTACGGCAATCGATCGCGATAGATAAGAAGATTTCATCGCCCAAACAAAAATTAATTTTGGTCGGTGGCTGAAACTGCCTTCCGCATTGATTGAGACAATTAGAAGTAAATGGGCCGTACAAATATTACTCAGGTTCGATTTGGCGTTGAAAGTAAATTGAATAGGCATCTATGGTCAAAATCCAGACTAATTTTCGATTTCCGAACCCCTCCCCTGTCGACGACGTAATTGATCAACGGCGTTTTCGATAGTTAGTGATAATTGGGTTTGGAATTCTACCGGCCGGTTGGTCAGGTGGGACTGGATTAAACAATTGGTTTTTGTGGGGCATTGTTCCATGCGCCAAGAAATCATGGCCGATTCCCTACGTTCCTGAGTCCAGCAATGTTAACATGGTTGCTCGAAAGCGGATTATTCCTTGAGACTAAATAAATTCAATAAGAATTGGACAGCAACGTGAATCCTAGCAGAGAAAGGAATCGACCTTTGGCGACCATCTTAGTGCTCCTCATGCTTGTCATTCCAGTTGGTTTCTATTCTTTTCGCAATGACATTCAGGCACGGGGTAAACCGGTGGATGTTGAGCGGATTCAATCCAGCTTTGAGCCATCCCAGATCGAGTTCAGCCGTGAGGCGTTGCTGCCCAACCCAAAATTCGGCCAACTTTTTTCCAACCTTAAACTTATCCCATCTACAGAGAGTGATTGGATGGACGTGGTTGCTGCCGATTGCCGAACTGGCCGCGTCAAACGTCTGATTCACGAATCAAATGGCGATTGGCGTGAAACGATCATCAATCAAGACCGTCAGCTTCCAGGCCCCGGCGGTGTCAATCCTGTCGATTTCGATGGCGATGGAGACATCGACTATCTGGTGAGCTGCATTGGTGGAATCCAGCCAACGAACGACTTGGTGGGAAGAGTGTGTTTGCTGAAAAACAATGATGGTGTTTTCGAGACCATCGATATTTTGAAAAATGTAAGACGGGTGACAGACGCCCAGTATGGCGATTTTGATAACGACGGTGATTTAGATCTTGTAGTTGCAGTATTTGGTGGGCTATTGCAGGGGCAAATTTTGTACCTTCAGAACGACGGTGACCTAAATTTCACTGACTACGAACTGTTGAACATTTCAGGGGCGATCCATGTCCCGGTAGGAGATTTCGACAACGACGGAGACCTTGATTTCGCTGCGTTGGTGTCCCAGGAAGAGGAAGAGGTGATTGCCTTTGAGAATCAGGGCGACGGTTTGGTTAACGCCAAGAGGCATTGGATATTTTCTTCCTCGAATTTTGACTTAGGGACAGCAGGAATGGTCGCGACTGATTTAGACCAAGATGGCGATCAAGATTTTTTAATTGCTATCGGCGACAATCTAGAGTTGATCAACAATGCAGCGCAACCGTGGCACGGCGTAAAGTGGCTTGAAAACAAAGGAAATTGGGAGTTTGACTCCCACCAGATTGCTTCCGTAGGGGGCGTATACGGCGTAGCTCCAGCAGATTTCGACGGCGATGGAGATTTGGATGTGGCGGCCGTTTCGATCTTTAATGATTGGTCGCAAGACAACGCCGCCAGTGTTGTCTGGTTAGAAAACGATGGAGAACAGAATTTCAAAACATGGCAAGTTGCCAGTGAACCTATTCAGCTTTCCTGCGTCGCCTGTGGAGACGTCAACAACGATGGAACCCCTGATATCGTGACCGGTAGTTTTCATTTTCGTCGACCCTATTCGAAATTTGGTGGCATCGATGCCTTCCTTAATCCAGCGGAGGGTAAATAGATGCGTCGAGAGGTATCTTTTACGTTAGTAGTCATCGCAATCGAAGTTGTCGTTTTTGGCTATCTTTACTTTCAGAAAACGTCGCAGCCAGCGCCACCTCGTCCGAATTTGGCCATAGTGGATTCTTTTACAGAAGACGATCTCGCTTTTTTTCGAGATACAACCAAAGTCCCGGCGGACTGGCATTGGCTTGGCCAGGCCTATATGGCTGCAGGTTATTACGCCGAAGCGCAGGCGACATTCGGACGTGCGGCTGAACTCATGCCTGATTCGGCATTCGTTGCCTTTGACAACGGATTTTGTTTATCGCGGGTCGGAAATTTGGAGGAAGCCAACTCCGAATTTCAGCGTGCCATTGAGTTAGAGCACCCTAAGTCTGCGGACGCGATGTATTTCATTGGGCGTAATCATTTACGAAACGAGGACCCAAAGAACGCTGAGGAAGCGTTTCGTAAAGCTGTCAAGATTCCACTTTCGAAATTTGAGTTGGCTAAAATTCTCTATCGACGCGGGGACTTAGATGAAGCAGAGTCGTTACTCACCGAAGTCGTTCGCGCAGAAAAGGGAACGGTACAAACGTTCGTGCTCCGGTCGCAAATTGAATTGAAGCGAGGTAATGTCGCGGGAGCAGAGAAACAAAGCATCGAAGCGGATAGCAAATGGGTTCGAATTAGGTCTCCCTTTGGTGAACAGCGGCAACGAATGATGGAGAACAACTCCAAGTTTGGCTATTACGCAAAAGCGAAGGAGGCAATGGCCAAAGTTGCGCAACACGAGAACCGAGTGGCAAGGGAGAAAGTCAAAGAGGTGCTTGGCGAGGAATTTGATTTAAATGTCCAGGACTCGTTCATCAAACTAGATGTTTTTGTTGGTCGCGTTAAAGAGGCCGTCGAATTAATCGAGGAGCGGATTGAACGGTTCGGCCCCAACTCTAGTATATTATTGACCCTCGGTGATGTTCAAATGCTGCGGGGCGAGGAAGAAATTGCCCTGCAGGCGTGGATGGAAGGTATTGATATCAATAGTGACAAGTCGGCTCGGGATTGTTGCAAGAGAGTTGCGAATTACTACGGGAATACGGTCTTGGACAAAGAGAAGAGCCTGGTTTACCAGGCAATTGGAGCTGAGCTTTACGCTCAAGAAGGGATTCTTCTGGAAGAATTTGGTCTTGCGAACCAGCAGGCAACTTTGGCGGTCAAGTTTAACCCTTCTTCGGCTGAGGCATTTTACCTGCTTGGACGATCAGAACTGGGGATGGGAAAGACATCCGCGGCTTCCAACTCGTTTAACCGCTGCCTTGAGTTGGAACCGACCCATGGGCGATCCCTGCTGTGTTTGAAGTCTCTGGGAGAGATTCCCAAAAAAGCAAAATAGTTTTTCGGGATTGACCTTACGTGTCCCGAGCTGCGGCGACACTCCTAATATTGAAGAGAGAACAATCTTATGGAGATCTGCGGTGAAAGAAAAAATTCAGAAATCAATCCAAAACTACGATGATCTGGTCGTCACCTTTCGCTATGTTGATTCAAAGGGAAATTTGTCACAGCGAGTGGTAAGCCCGATCCGCTGGATTGGGGGAGGCAAGTTTTTAGGTCTTTGTCTGTCTCGTGAGGAGCCAAGACAATTTGTGATGGATCGTTGTCAGCATTTGGAACTAAAGCCAGCTTGGGATTATGTAATGCCAGTGGCAATGGGCTAATTCTAGTGCGGATTGCGAACCTCAAGTGCTATCATTGCTAGCGGAGTGGCATGTTCGTAAATCATCTGAATGCAAGACAAGGCTCAACAGCGGCGGCATTTTCTATCCGCCACTATGTCTTTTTGATGTTACCGAACCTAGTACTGTTGTTTTTTTTCGTACAAACTGGATGCCAGAGGGAACGTTCTCCCTCGCCACAAAGCACTCAAGATGCAATAGCGCACTCAGAGAGTATTTTGGTCGATGGAACGAATTCTCCCGAGAATGCGTCTATAAACCAACCGGGCCTTAGTAATTTACAAGAACTGGTGCCCTTGGTGGGCGCGGAAACGGTCCAAGAACCGAGGGAGGAAGCGGTGAAACCGGAGGGCTCTCCCCTGGTTCTTTTCTTAACCGACCGCGACGAGCTCGAGTTACCTGAATTATCCGACGCTCAGCTTCACAAAAATTTCACGCTTGTCCTGCTTTCTGCCCAACCGGACCTGCGAGCTAGAAAGATCATTAAGCCCATTAGCAGCTTTTTGACTGACCAACAGAAGAGCGAAGCCATGAAACTGATCTTGGCTCAAGACTATAAATTTTTAAAATTACAAAGACGGCGATCGGAAATACTCGAGCAAGCCCGGGATGGAAATGATATCGAAGGCGAGTTGAAAAGAATCGATTCTGAGATCGTCGCGATCTCAATGAAGTTACAAAGCGCGATTTTGAAATCAGCCAACAAAAAAACGACTAAGTAATCCACTTTGTCTGCCGGATTCTTTTTCCAGAAAGCTAAGTTGAGTTGAGGCCATGACTAACCGGACCTAGAGAAACCTTGGATGGTAATGCTTTTCCATAGCAATAATAAATTCGCAAAACATCGTTGCCTGTTGTACCTGGTAATTTGCACTCTCGTTGGAGCATCTGTTTCTATCCGCGATGGTAGTCCATCTGCGCTTGCCTCCAAAGCGAAGGCTTCATCCACAATCGTTACTTCCACTCCACAAACCGTGGCCCCGCCGCTTGATGAATTCGACCTCATTGGCAAACCGTTCTTAGAGAAACATTGCCTTGACTGCCACGACGGGTCCGACGGAGAGGGCGGCGTGGATCTTTCCACGTTTCAAACATCCAAGGACGTTGTTGGCTCGCTTTCTCTCTGGGGGAATGCCCTCCGCCAAGTAGAGAGCGGGCGAATGCCACCAGAAGGCAATTCGCGGGCCAGTGCCCAAGAAATTTCCAAACTGAGTGATTGGTTAATGAGAACCGTCGAGAACGGAACTCGATTGGATCCGGGGCACGGTAAAATGCGCCGCTTAAATCGCGCCGAGTATGAGAATACTATTCGTGATCTATTTCGCCTGCCGCGGTCCTGTTTTAATAATAATTCGAAGATCATTCAAACCAACGGTTACTTCCAGCCCGCAACCGGCCAAATGCCTCGCCATGTTTTGGCGGTAAGTTGTTTTTGGAATTCCCGCGAACGGTATTCCGATTTGCCGGGTGTTTCGACACTTCCAGTGGATCCGCCGGTAGAGCACGGGTTTGCAAACGATCAGTCTGCACTTAGCCTCTCTCCGTTATTAATGGAGAGTTACCTTGAAATCTCGAACTCGCTGTTAAACAACGTAGAGTTTGCAGAATTGTCGAATCTTTGGCAATCGATGTTCATGCCTGTAAAGGGAGAAAGTGGGGACGACTCAATTCGGCGGGCTGAAGAACAATTATTGTCATTCCTTCCACGGGCATTCCGGCGCGTCGTTTCAGCGGAAGAAATGTTGGTGTACTTGAATTTGTTTAAGAATGAAATTGGTGAAAACAATTCTTATTCGAAATCCATGATCACGACCGTATCTGCGATTCTCATTTCTCCGAATTTTCTGTTTCGTCATGAATTTCTTACGCCGTCTGAGGCGGGTGCAGTCCGGGACTCGGACTTAAAAAATTGTTTCAAAATGGCGAATCGATTATCGTATTTCATCTGGGGTTCGATGCCTGATGATGAGCTGTTCCAAGCGGCCAATGAGCGGCGACTGTTAACCGATAAGCAACTGAAGCATCAGGTCGACCGAATGCTAGATGATCCCAAGAGTAAATCACTGGCAACCGAATTCGGGATGCAGTGGCTTAAGGTGCAGGATGCTGCGTCCGTGCTGCCTGACAAAACTCTGTTTCCGCAATATTATGTAAAAAGCAACCAGCGGCCACCGCCTGCCATCTCAATGATGATTGAGCAGTTGCTGTTTTTCGAATCCATAATGGTAGAGAATCGGCGAATCACTGAGTTTGTCGCTTCGGACTATGCCTACTTGAATCGCCAGCTGATGGATTGGTACTCCATCGACCCCCAGCAAGTATTGGGTTACACCCCACCGGTCGATAGGTTCGAAGATTTCTTTCGGATAAAATGGCCCGATGGGCACCGAGGAGGTGTTTTATCGTCGGGGGCGATGCTTATTTCTACCTCGACGACATCGAGAACCAGTCCGGTCTACCGAGGCGCGTGGATTTTAGATGTGATCTACAACTCGCCGCCCCCCCCTGCCCCAGCTGATGTGCCCCCTTTGGAGGCCGCATCGGGCGAGAACTCCATTGAATTAAGCATCAGGGAAAAACTAGCAAAACACCGGGAAAATGATGCGTGCGCGACCTGTCACAATTTGATTGATCCCCCGGGGTTTGCTTTCGAAATGTTTGACGCCGTCGGAAAATGGAGAGGCTCCTACGCCAATGGGAAAAAAGTCGATTCTTCTGGCGAACTGAGGGGCGAGGCTTTTGTGGGTTCAGAACGATTTAAGAACGTTGTTCTCCGCGATAAATCAAGATTTGTCCGAGCATTCGTGGAACATACAATGAAGTATGCGTTAGGACGTCAATTACATTTTGTCGACCAACCTGAGATCCGGCGAGTGGCAGACTCCGTGACTCAACAGGATCTCAGATTTCGATCTGTTATCAAAGAAGTCGTTTTGAGTGGACCCTTTCGTAAACACCTAGAAAAGAATCCTGGTTCCCAATGAGACGCATGAATCGAAGAACCGTTTTGCGTGGGCTTGGTGCAGCGGTGGCATTGCCATGGCTGGAAGTCATGGGGCGTGCTACGACTGGCGAGAATCCAACGTCGACCGAGACGGCGAACCGATTAGCGTTTATGTACATACCCAACGGAGTCATTGGTTCGAAGTGGTTTCCAGATTCGGCAGGATCCGATTTCGAATTTGGTGAGAGCCTGAAGCCTCTGGAGTCACTGCGTAGTGACGTCACAGTAATCAGCGGTCTTAACCGAACCTATCTGACTGGTGAGCCTCATTCTCAAGCGGGCTCGTGCTGGTTGACCAGTGCGAAACCGAATGAACGCGTCGATGGTGTCAATGCGATCGATGCGACGCTGGATCAAATTATCGCCCAAAGCGCAGGCGTCGCAACTCCGTTTTCGTCAATCGAATTAAGTTGCAATAGTTTTATCGACAACGTTGAGCCGAAAATTTTCGATTCGATTTCTTGGTACGGACCTGGTTACGATGCGAAATCTCAGAATGATCCAAGAAAGGTTTTCGCTAGGCTTTTTGGCGAGAGTACCCCAATTAAAAAGAGTATTCTTGATACTGTGCTCGACGATGCAAATCGCCTAAACCGAACTCTCGGCAAGAACGACCGGAGAAAGTTGGATGAGTATCTCAATTCTGTGAGATCCGTCGAAAACCGAATCGCCAAGCAAAAGGCGTCGAAAGGTTCCATAGGAAAGATTGACTACAAATTGCCCGATCAACTGCCCACCGACCGAGGTGAGTATATTCGCATGATGGGCGACTTAATGGTGCTGGCGTTTCAGACAGACCAAACCCGTATTGCCACGATGATGGTGGGGCCTGAACGGTGGGAAACTCCCCAATTTTACGAGGGAGTTTTCGATAAACCGGTTAGCCATCACGTGATGACGCACGACACAAAAGAGGACGAGCGAGTTGCAAAGATCGATCGTTTTCACGTGCAGCAATATGCGTATTTAGTCAACAGATTAAAATCCATTCAGGATGGTGACACTACCCTGTTGGACAAATGTACGTTTGTCCTAGGGTCTGGATTAGGCAATGGCGCTCAGCATTCGTACGAGCAGCTTCCGGTTGTGATCGCAGGCAAGGGCAATGGTGCGCACAGTTCGGGCACTCACCTGCAAGCGGCCAAGGGAACCCGTTTGGCCAATCTTTGGCTGAGTCTAGGAAATATGATGGGGCTGGAAATTGACCAATTCGCAGACAGTACCGGCACATTGAACGGGTTTCTGAACTAGCCGTCTCGCGACGGGGTGGCTAAGTCAAAATTCCATGCGCGACGCGGGCGGGTTTGACTCCGGTTAGTTTCATGTCCAGTCCCTGGAATGGCACTGTGAATTTTTCATGATCAATGCCGAATAGATGAAGAATGGTCGCATGCAAATCTCGCACGTGGACAATGTCCTTTACGGCATGGTAACCGAGTTCATCGGTTTCGCCGTAGGAAACTCCCTTTTTGACGCCACCACCGGCGAGCCACATTGAAAATCCCTTAATGTGATGATCTCTGCCGGCTCCACCTTTTCCTTGAAACATCGGAGTCCGGCCAAATTCTCCGCCCCAAACCACAAGCGTATCTTCTAGCATTCCGCGCTGCTTGAGATCCGCCATCAGTGCCCAAGTTGCGCGATCGGTATGGTCGCAACACACTTTCATATATTTTTCTAATCCCCCATGGTGATCCCAGCCACGGTGATAGAGTTGAATAAACCGAACGCCACGCTCTGCTAGTCGTCTTGCTAACAGGCAGTTGGAGGCGAAACTACCGTCGCCCGGTTTCGCCCCGTACATGTCAAGAACGTGCTGCGGTTCAGCACTCACGTCGGTCAATTCAGGAACCGAGGTCTGCATTCGAAACGCCAGTTCATAGGCGGCGATTCGTGTATCGATTTCAGGGTTTTGAATCTTTTGATTACGAAGTGAATCGAGTTTGCCGATGGCCCGAACGAGGTCACTTTGCTGGCGATCAGAGATTCCCTGAGGATTCTGTACATAATGAACGGGATTCCCAGCGGAATTGAACTCAACACCTTGGTGACGACTTGGCAAAAACCCGGAAGCCCATTGACGTGACGCAATCGGTTGAGGGTTTCTACCGCCCACGCTCGACATCACAACGAACCCCGGAAGGTTTTCACTCTCATTTCCGAGTCCATAGTTAATCCAGGAACCCATCGAAGGGCGACCGCTAATTGCGGTTCCAGTGTTCATAAAGGTGTGTGCCGGGTCGTGGTTGATCTGTTCGGTCACCAACGATTTGACGACGCAGATGTCGTCCGCCAATTGGGATTGGTAAGGCAAGAAATCACTGAACTGAAGTCCGCTTTGGCCATAGGGTCTGAATTTGGTTAGGGGCCTCAAGCACTTAAGTGCTTGCCCCCGCAGCTGCGCGATGGGCTGTCCAGAAGTGAACGACGCGGGCATTGGCTGGCCATCGAGCCGTTCGAGTTCCGGTTTATAGTCAAATGTTTCCAGATGGGATGGCCCACCGGCCATGCACAGAAAGATTACCCGCTTAATTTTAGGAGCATGGTGGGGAATTGAAAACGGTAGATCTATTTTTGCGGAAGCGCCTTGGGCTCGATTCCATTGACCCAACAGAGTGCCCAACGCGGCAGCCCCAAAGCCAACTCCACCGCGATTCAGGAATGTACGTCGGTTAAATCGATTAACTAACTCATGGGGCTCAATTTGTTGCATCGATATTCCAGATGAAGTTAATTGACAAAAGCGGGGGTCAATTTCTAGTAATAAATTCGTTAGTGTTGAGCACAGCTCGAGCTATTGAAGTCCAGGTAGCGACCATCGTTGCATCAAGAGTCGTCGAAGTTGTTGCTTGACCAATTGATAAAAATTCCGCCACAGTATCCGGCGCATCTGTAAAACTTTTCAAATTCGATTGATAGAGCGAGGAAAGCAAATCCACTTCATTTGAATCTGGCGAACGAGAAAGTGCCAATTGATAAAGTTGTTCGAGGCGTGATTTAAATTCGGTATTTTGGGAAGAGGACATTGCGCGAATGGCGAGCATCCGTGCAGCTTCGATGAAAATTGGATCGTTCATTAGGACCAAGGCAGCCGAGGGCGTGTTGGAACTTGGGCGTTGGGCAGTGCATTCCTCCCTCGAGGGTGCGTCAAATGCTTTTAAAGTGGGGTGAAGGAACATTCGTTGCCAGTGAATATAAACGCTTCTTCTCCATTGCTCACCATTGGCGGAGGGTTGATACTTACGTTGGGGAAAATTGAGGTGCTGATAATATTTGGCGGGCTGAACTGGCTTAATACTGTTACCCCCCACCGATGTCAAATCTAATAATCCACCCACAGCCAAGGCGTTATCCCGGATAAGTTCTGCCGGTAGCCTGTAGCGGGATTGATGTGAGAAGAATTGATTGTACGGGTCAATTTCAGTGGCTAAACGGGATGGGATCGACGACTGTTGGTAAGTTTTACTGGTCACAATTAACCGGATTAGTTGCTTTACATCCCAGCCGGTTTCGATGAATTCGAGTGAGAGGCCATCAAGCAGATCTGGGTTAGATGGCGGTGAACCTTGGCCGCCAAAATCGGCGAGAGACCTCGAGACGCCGCTACCCATCAAGAGATACCAAAATCGATTGGCAAAAACTCTGGCAGTAAGCCCGCCATTACCTTTTTTTGCATTGGTAAGCCAATTTGCCAAGTCCATTCGAGTGGGCGGGTTCTCGGTCTCTAGCGTACCGAGGAAATTCGGGATGCCAGGGATGACGATATCCCCCGTGTCGTCCATCCAGTCACCGCGGGCAAGCACCCGACTAACTCGTGGGGTTTTCAGTGATTTAGAAATCATCGTCAGACGACCGCGAGCTTCAATTTTTAACTTAGATTTAGCGAGACGCACCTGCTCCGATTGCACGGCTTTCATTTGCTCGTCCAGCTTCTCGATCTTACTCAATAGAACCGAGTCAGAATCTAGTGCGGGTTGCGGTGGAAGATCATCTTTTGAGTCGACGTCTTTTTCTTTGAGCTCACTAAGCATCCTTTGTTCTTGGAGAGCCTTTTCGATCGATTTCAGTTTCGCATTCACCTTGTCTAATTTTGGAATCAATAAATCTAAAGCGGCTCGATCATCAGCCGCGAGAACCAATATCTCCGGAGGCCGTTTGGTGGGCAATGAATTCGTGCCTACTTTGAAATGTGCTTCATCATCGATGTCTGCGAAAAAGGCTGAGAGCGAATAAAAATCGCGGATGGTGTAGGGATCGTACTTGTGGTCATGGCACTGTGCGCAACCTACAGTCGCCCCCATCCAGACCAACGAAACGTTACGTACACGATCGGCAGCATAAATAGCGGAATACTCTCGCGGCTGTAAACCACCTTCATGGGTGGTCTGAAGTAAACGATTGTAGCCAGAGGCAATGAGTTGAGATTCTTTGGGGTTTTCAATTAAATCTCCTGCAATTTGTTCTTTCGTGAATTGATCGAAAGGCAGGTTCAAATTGAACGCGTTGATAACCCAGTCCCGATAGGGAGATATATTATGAGGTTGATCGCCGTGATAGCCGACGGTGTCCGCATACCGCACAAGATCGAGCCAATAAATTGCCATGCGTTCGCCAAAATGGGGCGATGCCAGTAGTTCATCAACGACCCGTTCAAAAGCGTCCGGCCGTAAATCACTTAAAAATGCTTCCATTTGGACCGGCGTCGGCGGAAGGCCAACTAAATCAAAATAGACCCGTCTCAGGAGTGTCGTCTTTTCAGCAGGTTTGGACGCGGATAAACCGCTTTTCTTTAGATTGACGGCCACGAGTTCATCAATCCAGTTGCCACCGCCGGTGCGCTTTCGCGCCGGCTGCGGCTGGGGTTTTACATAGGCCCAAAACTCGGACCAGTCAGCGCCCTGTTGCAACCATTGGGTAATCGTCTGAATTTCAACTGCGGTAAGTGGTTTATTAGTTTCAGGAGGAGGCATCAACGCGTCGGCATCAAGGTGCAGAATACGCTCAAGGATTTCGCTATTCCGAGGAGCATCCCTATCAATCACTTGCAGCGCCGATTCTTCTTGATCGAAGCGAAGATCAGCCTCCCTAGTTTCCGCGTCAGGCCCGTGGCATTGGAAACACTTATCCGAGAGTATTGGGCGAACATCGCGTATAAAAGAAACCCCTGGAGGAGCCGTTTGGCCACAGGCTACCCACGGAAGTAACGAAACAGAGAAAACCGTCATCAGGAATATTAGGGGTTGGCTTAATAAGTAGCCGCAAACTCGTTTTCCCGCATTGGAAAATACAATTGATTTGTTTTGAATTTGAAATTTCATAGAATTGCAGAAGATAGACTGTTTTGCCTAACTAGATAATGTAACGCAAGGAACCATTCAACGCTCGGGCTAGGAATTTTAATCGAGCCTCTTATTTTAGTGTTAAAAACAAAAACAGAGTCTAACGTAAGCCCGAATACTTCAGCTATCGGCGGAATCGCCTTTCGAATTTGGAGTTTCCGATTTAGACACCTCTGATTGTCCGTTAACAATCATTTCTTCAGGTATTTTGGACTCGACCCAACGTACAATTTCATCTGTAATTTTACGGTCGTACTTTAGATCGTCGATGATAAAGGTTCCCTCAGTACCACCGAGATTCCCTTTAAAATGGATGACGCCGATTCCTTTCTTCTCCCATTTCTTTTTATCAAATTTGTAGATTTGATCGAGAGTAAGTTCGGTGCCACTGCTCGAACGCAACCCATCTTCGGTGGACTCAATCCACGAATTTCGGTTGCCTAAGTACCAACAAACACAAGGGAGACCGATCGTTAATCCGAGTCCTATAAAAACGTATTGCCAATAAATTTTGTTTTGGATAGCGGCGACCGTGTCATCTTTTCGTATTTGTTTCGCACTCCAGGAATTCTCCTTTGCCATCGTCTTCCACTGTGCAATCATATCCGTCCGATCCAGTGAAGGGTCCGCTTCATTTTCCAACTGGAGTTTTTCCCACGCTGCTGCACGTGGAATTTCAGCAGGGTAGGCAAGAAATCCATCGTAAGCTGAGTAGACAGCAAAAGCGCAGCAGATCAGACCGATCAATAAATATTTTAGTAGGAAAATTCGCTCAGGTTGTGCTCGTAAATTCATAGGCTCGTCTTCGCTTTGGGTCCAGCCATTTGTTGATTATTGGTTCGTTATATTTTATCTAAGCCAAAGGCATTTTGTAGGCTTAGAAATAGTTACTCGCAATATATGGTTCAACTCAAGATCCACCGACGGATTAACCGTGATTTTCCATTTACAATGTCGAATTTAGGCGAAGGAGCAGTCTTTTTAGACGATTCAAACCGAAAGTAACGGTGTTTTTGCGAATCAATAGTGAACTGTTAGCAAATATCCGTTATGATGGGATCAGTGATTTATTACGATTTGAGTTAAATAAGGTGTCCGATGGCTGCGACAGAAATTACACGGGAACAGTGGGATCGTGAAACAGAAAGACTGTGTCCAAGCGCAAGGGCCTACAACGCCTACGTTGAGCTAGAGCAGTTTATCGTCGAAAACACGGACTTAACCTGCACCTACACAAGCGTGACACGCGGCAAATCTGATTACGCGACCTTTTATGCATCTGCAGGAAACCACTGCAGCGTGATTCAAGTTTACAAAGGGCAATGCCAGCTTAATTGGCGAATGAAACCCAAAATTTCTGGGCTAAACGAAGAAGAGCACGTGCAAGTTGGCGAAATTTATGAAGAATTTCGAGCGACACTTACCGGTAAAGAAGGGAAGGGATGGGAGACGGTTAAAGTCTTGCGGCTCGGCGAAGAGACTGTTCAAGAAGCTGTGAAAAAGCTCGCTGATGGACTTACCGCGATCATCTTGAAGGATAAGGAAGAAGTCGCGAAATAACTTCTTCTTAAATTACCGAATGTATTGAGGACGGCCGGACAGCCGTCCTTTTTTCATGCGCGAGACGCGCATGAAAGTACTACCTCTGGTGTCACCATGGCCAGTGATTAGAATTGAAAGTCATGTTCGTGAAGGCGGTTTTCCAAATAACAACTTCTCAACTTTGCCATCATTATTGAATTGGACCTTTATTAATGCGAATTGACTGCATCCCAATTGGCACCAATCCGCCAGAGGATATTAACGTCATTGTCGAGGTTCCCGTCGGTGGCCAGCCTATCAAATACGAACTCGATAAGGCTTCGGGGACGATGTTTGTTGACCGATTTCTTTATACACCGATGGTCTATCCTGGCAATTATGGGTTTGTACCTCACACGCTTTCGCTCGATGGAGATCCAATCGATGTTCTCGTATGCAACACCAGAGCGATTGTCCCAGGCGCCGTGATGAACTGTCGGCCGGTTGGCGTTCTCGTAATGAAAGATGACGCCGGCCCAGATGAAAAAATTATTGCTGTACCGACCAGCAAACTAACGCGGCGCTATGAAAACATTAGGAGCTATTCTGACTTACCTGAAATTACGATCCAGCAAATCGAACATTTCTTCCAACACTACAAGGATCTTGAGCCGGATAAATGGGTGGAAATCAGCAGTGTGGAACAAGTGGATGTCGCCAAAAAGATGATCCTTGAAGCAATTGAGCGAGACAAAGCGACCAACAAGACAGGCTAATCGGACAATTTTTGGAACGTACAGAGTGAGATTTTCTATCGCTTTTAATTAGTTTGTATTAGAAAATGGAGAAAAGTGCGATGACAAACAACGCTAACCCTAGTTCGACGGCAATGCCTCGGCGTCAATTTATCGCCGCAAGCGGTGCAGCAATTTGCTCGCTTTCAAATATTGAATCGGCCTGGGCTAATTCCGAGAAATTGCAGACTGAATCCAAACGGGAAATTCCTCTGGGGTTTGATAATTTTTCGCTCAGAGCGTTGAAGTGGAAGGCCGGGAAATTATTAGATTTTGCCGGTAAGCAAAATGTCGATTCACTATTGCTTTCTGATCTCGATGTTTACGAAAACCATGACAAAAGTTACCTTCGCGACTTGGCCACCAAGTCCTCAGATTTAGGAATTGTGATCCATGCTGGCACGGGTAGCATTTGCCCATCGGCGGCGCGATTTAATGAAACATGGGGATCGGCTGAAGAGCATCTCCGACTGGGCATCAGGATCGCATCGGAGATTGGATCGCCGGTTTTTCGGTGTTATCTGGGCGGAGAAAAAGATCGAAGAACCGATGGCGGGATTCAGAAACACATTGACCGGACAGTGGCGGAGCTTAAGAAGGTAAAATCGGCGGCAATCGACGCCAATGTAAAAATTGCGGTCGAAAACCATGCAGGCGATATGCAAGCTCGTGAATTGGTAGGATTAATCGAAGCCGCCGGACCTGAGTTTGTCGGTGCGACGATTGATAGCGGCAATGCGACTTGGGCTCTCGAAGACCCGATAGGGAATCTCAAAATTCTTGGGCCGCATGCAGTAAGTTCCGGAATGCGTGATTCAACCGTTTGGTTGACCGACACAGGCGCGCGAGTTGCGTGGAATGCCGTCGGCGATGGCCTGGTTGATTGGGCTCAGTATTCAGACCTTTTTGCGAGTCTTTGCCCGGGCATCCCATTTCAACTAGAAATTATTTCCGGTTTCAATAAACCTTTTGATTTTAAAAGCGACGAATTCTGGAGCGCATACCCCGACGCTAGAGCAGTAGATTATGAGGCGTTTCTTCGGCTCGCCAAAAGAGGCAAAGCAGTAGCGGCGGGGGGAGCCAATGAGCCGGAATTTCAAATGCAGCAACTCCTCAAAAGCTTGAAATACTGTCGAGAGGTTTTGAAAATGGGGAGCAAATAACAGCTAGCAACGATGCCTGCATCGTGTTTTTTTAAGGTTCAACGTTGACTTTAGCAAAAACAATAACTAATTAAAGATTCGTTGATGGTCGTTTCCCTGAATTCTTCAAGGTTACTCTTAATGTTCTTAATTAGACATCCTTCGAATTGCCTAACGGGCGTTGTATTCGCCAGTAAGCAGAGCATTATTGTTTACATGGCAGTGATTGCCCTCGCAGCACATGCGACATCGCTCGTTGGACAGGAAGAGATTATTTACGAATCGGCTGATCCAACGCTGGTTATTGAATATCCGGAAGGTATCGAAGGCACGGTTGTCGTCGAAGAGGGCAACCAGTTCTCTGACATCATTGACGGGAATTTCATTCAGCTAGCGCCCGATTACTCGCGTGAAATGCTTGATTTTCAAAATCGCCAAACAAACAAAGAGATTTTACTGCTTGAGCACGCGCTCAATAGCAACGGACAAACGAACATGACACTTGGCGCTCAATTTCGTGCGTCATCGATTTATGGGAAGACTAATCAAGCCAATAAATTCCCGTACTTAGGCCGTTTCCCAACCGATTTTGAGGGCAATTATGCCTCCGATTTTCGCATGTTGCAGGCCAACTTGGCAACCAGCGCGAGCTTTGGGCCAAGAGTTCATGGGTATTTTGAAACACTCTTTTCCGACGTCTTCTCGTTTGACAATTCCAAGCAAGGTAGTTTCCAGGTTCGCCAGGCCTATGTGGTGATCGGAGATTTTTCGAGATCCTCATGGTACGGGTACATTGGTAAAAAGAACATTGGATTCGGCGATATGGGAACGTTAAATCCGTTTTCTCAAGCCATTCCTTGGCATTACTTCGGTGCGTTGGGCGAGGGTGCCGGAGTCGGGTTCGACAATGGCATTTTAAGCGCAACGTTTGCCGGCATTAGTGGTGGCAGGGGTATTCGCGTTGTCGATTCAAAAGCCAGTGGCGACGTTAATAATTTTGCCGCTAATCTACTCCTCAGGATGCCTTTTGCGATGAGGGATGGGGAGTTGAAACTGGGCGGTGGGTACATTCATGGGACCATCTATGATGCTGACGTACCGGAACATTTGGATCCGACAATGTTCGGTGATCCGAACGGAGCTTGGGATGTAAACGCTAGGATGCGACTCAATCGTTTGCACCTGGGCGTTGAATATGTTCGCACCGTTAGTGCTTGGCCGGTAACCAAGCATGACGTGATTGCTTACAGCACCGAAGCTGCATTCGATTCCTGCTTTATGGCATTGCCCGCTCGTTGGTCTCTGTCTTGGAGTGAGGGGATCCAAGGTCCGTCGGGAACTCAATTCGAATTTAACCGCCAGCTTGTGTTTGGTTATCGGGTTGAACCGTCCCGCAACTCCCGCATCAGCTTTGAATATGTGCGAAGCACTGGGTTCGCACCTTTGATTGGACTGAAATCAATAAGCGATCGAGACGTCGTGCAGAATACTATCGTTTTAGGACTGACCTTCGCGCTTTAATCTCGTCAACCGCAAGCAAAAAAGCGGATCGCAATTTTCCACATGCTTGATCGATCATGGCGGAACTTTCTTGTTGAATCCACGCTTGGATTTGATCTATTGAAGATATTTCAAATTTGACTTGATGCTGTGCGTAGTGATCGCAGATGAGTTATCATTACGAGAGCATTTTTATCCGGTTTTTAGCTTGATAGGCAGATTCAGTTTCGGCGACTGCCTTTATTCGGTCGGGTGTGTTGGCGAAAATCGCAAAGGACTTCAAACGTGCAGCTTGGTAAACAATTAAGTACGGTTATCTTTTTATTTGTTTTTGCGATTCCGCTTGTCGGGCAAGAGAACTGGCCTGAATTCCGAGGGCCTACCGGAGATGGTGTCGCGCCTGCGATCGCGCTGCCAACGGATCTAGGCGACCCAGCTCATGTTGCGTGGGAAATACCGATACATGGTCGAGGTTGGTCTTCGCCGGTAATTTGGGACCAACAGATATGGCTGACCTCCGCGACCGAAGACGGAAAGAAAATGTACGGCATTTGCGTAGACTTAAAGACGGGAAAAGTCATCTTTGACAAGTTGATCTACGAAAACGAGAACCCGCGGTTTCGACACGCCACAAACAGTTATGCAAGTTGTACGCCAGCGATCGAGTCGGGACGAGTTTATCTTCATTTTGGGAGTTATGGTACGACTTGCCTCGATACTTCGACTGGCGAGACGATCTGGAGTCGTGAGGATTTGAAGTGCGATCATTTTCGAGGCCCGGGCTCTTCACCGATCCTGTACGGCGATCATTTAATCGTGGCCTATGACGGATTTGACGAGCAGTACGTGGTGGCGTTCAATAAAAAGACGGGCGAGACTGCATGGAAGACTGATCGGAATCTCGAGTACGGCACTGAAAACGGAGATTGGAAAAAAGCCTATTGCACAGCCAGCGTTTTTGAAATTGATGGGAAACCGACCCTGATCTATCCCTCGGCCAAAGCGACAGTTGCCTACGATCCGAGCAATGGGAAACCGATTTGGACCGTTTATCATGACGGCATGAATGCGTCGGCTAGACCTATTCTAACGGACGATGGACTGGTGATTCTGACCAACGGAATGGGCCGAATGGACGCGGTAAAACCGCAAGGCACCGGTGATATTACTAAAACAAATATTGGATGGACAATTAGTAAAAATGTCACCCGCCGCCCATCGCCGATTTTGGCAGACGGAAACCTATTTATGTTCAACGACAAAGGAATTGCGAGCTGTGTACGAGCCAAAGACGGGGAAATTTTATGGCAAAAACGAATTGGTGGGACATTTGCCGCCTCACCAATCTACGACGGCGAACACATTTTTGCATTCAGCGAAAAGGGACAAATTTTTGCCTTTCAGCCAAGCGATACATATGAAGTCATTGAAGAGTCACAACTAGGTGATGGCTTTAAGGCATCCCCGGCAGTGTCGGGAGATCGATTAATCGTTCGCAGCATTTCCAAGTTATATTGCCTCAAGGGAATGCTCCGGAACTAGAGAACGGTTACGGTGCCGCCGCTTACCGAGATCCGAGCAAACAGGTCAGAAACCAAATGCTAACGCGAATCCATAATCCAGGTCGCTGGCTACATTCCCCGCCGGTGGCGTACTATCGTATCGATTGAATGCGAATATCCTGAAATTGATGTCTTTTTCCCAATCAATCAGGAATTCTAGTCCGGCGTTCGTATTGACCCGGTATTCTGCAAAATTGTTGAAGCTGGGGTAATAATCCACGGTGCAATACGTTTTAAACGTATCGGTAATCTTCCGTTCCCAATCCGCACCAATTTGAAGTTCAGGAATCCAATCGTCAATGACGGCCCCGACTTCCTTAGATGCACCCGCACCTAAACGGGTCGTGAAAAACCGATCGTCCTCTTTGATGACTTCGTAAGAAAAACCTGAATGCAAAGAGATCCGGTAGTCATAATTCTTGAACCGATCCCAATTAATACCTGTTTGAGCGAATACACTTAGCCGTCCTTCGCGAATCTTGCGTTCCTCTCGGGCCTGCCCGAAAAATCGATCGGTGACTGTCGCCAATTGGTTTGTGCTATAAAAATAGTTGGCGATCAAATCGGTCTTTCTGATGTCTGTCTCGCGCACCCAATTCATTTCTAAGTTCATATCAACGCTCTGGCTGTTACCTGACTTGCCATTGAGTCCGGCGGCAACAGAGCCGCTCCAAGGGCTTGGGTCAGAAACGACAATTATCTCGGAACTTCCTATTTCCGTAGATGTCTGGCCAAAACAAGCGGAAGCAGTTAAAAACAGAAAACAGAGGTGGAAAACGACAGCAGTATTTTTCACGGCGAATCCTCAAAAAATTAACTTGGTCAAGGACAATAGACTGTTCAAAAAAAACGAACAAGCCTAATCCGAATCGTCGCTGGCGTGTAAAATTTACAGTCCGATGGTCATGTCCAAATTCAAGTTAGATAAAGAAAAAAAAGTGTTTCAAAAACCAATATTTATCGGAATCGCTGGTGCATCGGGTTCGGGGAAGAGCCTGTTAGCTTCCCAGATTTGCGATTCAAGCGATCAAGAATTTGGTGGGGAACAGATCAAAATTATTAACGAGGATTGTTATTATCGATCCAGAGACGGACTGACGTTCGCGGAGCGTGAGGTTGTCAATTATGACCACCCCGATGCACTTGAGCACGAACTTTTAGTGCAACACGTGACAGAATTGGCATTAGGAAATAGTGTCGGGGTGCCTCAATACGACTATTCGCAGCATAATAGAAGTCCGACGGTTACGAGATTATCGCCGGCGAAAGTATTTATTGTTGAAGGCATCTTAATTTTTCACCAACCAGATTTGCGTAATCTGCTGAATCTAAAAATATTTGTCGATGTGGATTTAGATGTCTGCCTGTCCCGTCGACTCGTCAGGGACATCAATGAACGGGGCCGAACCCTAGAGTCCGTCTTGCAGCAATATCACGAAACCGTTCGGCCCATGTTTCACCAATTCGTTTATCCCGGCAAAACTCACGCAGATCTCGTTGTCCCCGGCGGCGGCAAAAATGCGGCGGCCGCCTTAGTTCTGCGAAATTACATCCATTCCATTTTGGAAGAGAATTGAGCCGCAGAGAATTTTCGGCAATCTAGGTGACGGGCTGACTTCTCTAAAAACACTCATTCAAATTCGTATAACAACATGTCGGTAGATACCCTTAAGCCGAGAATAATCGTTGAAACAATTGAGAAATTAAATCAACGAATTAAAGAGCGTTTTCCTGAATCGGGATTAAACAAAGTCTGTGGTCAATTATCTTTGATCGCCAAAAACATGGAAGATCGCGCTGACTGGATTGGAAAGCCGGTTATGTGAATTCGCTATCTGACTTGGGCATTCTGCGTTGTTATCTTTGTTTGTGCCATCTTTCCATTTTTCTACTTTCAATCCGATGCAGGAAAACAGTGGGATTTGGAAACCGTCGTGACCCTGATGGAGGCGGGCCTAAATGATGTGGTGCTGATTGGCGCTGCAATCTTCTTCCTTTTGTCCGTCGAGGTTCGGTACAAGAGCGCCAGGGCGTTGAAGGCACTTCACGAGTTGCGTTCCATTGCCCACGTGATTGACCTGCACCAACTGACTAAAGATCCCCACCGCATATCGAAAACAAATATTTATTCCAGAACCGGAAAATTTCCCGATTTGAAAATGACTCATTTCGAGCTCCGACGATATTTAAATTATTGCAGCGAAATGCTTTCTTTAACGGGCAAAGTTGCCGCCGTTTATGTTCAAGAATTTGAAGACGGCGTGGCAATGGCGTCCGCTTCGGAACTTGAAATTCTTACGACCGGCTTGTCGAGAAAGATTTGGCAGAAAATCTCTATCTTACACACCACTGAAATAGACCGAAATGATCAAGCGAGAGGCGAACTGCCAACGGTATGACTGCGTTTGGACAATGAAAAAAGGGTGCCCTTTACAGACACCCTTTTTTATTACTCACGAGTTAACAGATTTAGTTACCTCCCGGCCTCCTGCCGCCGGGCGCTCCGCGACCTGAGGACCGATTTGTTCTTTGCATTGCCTGCAATGTTCCCTGGTCCTCAATCGGTATTTCGGTTTTCCAGACCTTGCCTTCTCTCATTCCAGTCCGGACATGGAGCGAGTGGTTTTTGGAAACCTTGCCGGACGCATTCGCGTACTCGGTTAAGGCTTTCTCAAGTACCTCAGATTTTGTCGACGGGCTGAAGAATTTCACCAATTGGCCGTCCAGTCCGTATTCGCCTGGCTCAATCAAAAGGATTCCCGGTTGGCCGTTATAATTTTTGACTGATTCTAACATGGATGAATCCGAGGTTGTCGAATACACGAATTTACCCGCAAGATCTTTTGAGTACGCCATCGGCGCGAGTAAGCTGTGCATAAAGTCGGCGGGGTTGTCATCGTCTGCCACGCAGACAACAGACGGTAATCCATCGCATGAGCTGACGTTTAAACCCAATCGGACGTCTTTTAGTTGAGGTAGAATCGGGTTGGATCCGGTCTCGGAGGCTTTGTATTGTTTTGCGATCTTGTTCATCTCGGTAGCCAAACTGGTTGGAGATCGAAAAGCAAAATTTGGACTCCGTCCTGGTCGGCAGAGGTTCTCTTTCGTATCTGGGGTCATTAACACAAAGACAGTATTTTCAAGATCCCCAGTTCTCCCAACATAAACAGTTCTCAAAAATTCCGCTTCTGCTTCATCCTCATAAGTGGCCAGCCGTATGCAAACGAAATTACGAGATGCTTCAATGACTTGGTCGTTCGACAGGAAACTCCTGTCCATATTTTGTTTGCCCGGTCACCACATTCCCGGTACGCCGGCACACTGTGGGGCAGCCGACAAAAGCATGATTGGCCGATTGGTAGCCTTAGCATCGGCAAGGCCGTCTGTCAGAACGCCGTGCCACGCGATTCCACTTGGAATTTGGGAGGTGGATTGAGCGTGACAGTTCGTGGTTAGAATTAAGGCCGCGATACAAAGTGGAAGCTTAATGCCGATTGTTGAATTGAACAAATTCGATCTGATTGATTTCATCGGAAACTCGGGGAAAACGTTTAAATTACAGGCCGCTATTGTAACGCACGTCGTACATGGGCACAGAAGACTGAAAACGGGCAATTTTTTGCCTATTCCTCAAGAAGAACCCCATTTATCGGGAAGACTGGCTTTGGGCCACTGACCACCCGTGGGATCCACTTAAAGACACCTTCTTAATATTCAAATTGAGTTTAAGTAAATCGATGTTTCACAGTCTTAACCAAAAATCAGCTGGAACATTTAGCCATAGAAATTAAGTCGCATCGCAGATCGTCTCGATTCCATCATCAAATTTTTCAATTCCGTGCGAGGCGAGTCTCAACAACGATCAAACGTACGTGGGGAAAGTTCGAAAATTTGGCACGCATTTACCGTTACAACCGCGTAAAGGGAAAAGCATTTCCTTTGCCTATTTGTCGATTTGCTTATTTTTTACGAAAGGTTTAAGACTAAAACCTGAAATTTCATTTTCGTTTTGATATACGAAGTGAAATCAACGCTCGAACGGATAAGTACGACAAGGATAGCATTTTGACCACACCACGACCGTTTAGCGCGGAAACTACTCTCTACAGTCCTGAATACGAACACGACAGCTGTGGCGTGGGTTTTGTTGCTCAGATCGATGGCGTTGCCTCGCGTCAAATCGTCGTCGATGCGTGTGGGATCTTATCGAGAATGGAACATCGAGGCGCCTGCGGTTGTGAGCCGGAAACAGGAGATGGTGCGGGAATCCTGACCGGCATACCGAGTAAGCTGGTTGCCAAATTGGCTAAACAAATTGGTTTCCCGATCGATTTTCCTTTCGTCGGAGTTGGCAATGTTTTCTTTCCAACCGATGAAGAAGAACGCGAAAAATGCAAGTTGATTTTTGCCCAGAACACGAATCGTTTCGGACAGAAACTAATCGCTTGGCGTGAGGTGCCGGTGGACGTGGCAGGGTCCGGAATTGGCCCGACGGCAATTCGAAGCATGCCGACAATCCTTCAAGTTTTCATTGGTTCCCAGACGGGTATTAGTCAAACGGAATTTGAGCGTCGTCTGTATCAAATTCGAAAATCAACGACAAAATTGGTACGTTCGAGCGGCATGTCTTCTGCCGATTTATTTTATGTTTGTTCCCTTTCCTCCCGAACAATTGTCTATAAGGGAATGCTATCCACGGCACAGTTGCCTCAATTTTTTGTGGATTTGCAAGATGATGACTATCAGAGCCATCTTGCGATGGTGCATTCTCGATTTTCAACAAACACACTCCCTAACTGGTCTCGAGCCCAACCGCTCCGGTGGATGGCCCACAATGGAGAGATCAATACATTGCGAGGTAATAGGAACTGGATCGCTGCTCGACAAGGTTTGATGGCCAGTGATGTTTTTAATGCACCACTTAAAACCGTGATGCCTGTGATTGAACAGGGATGCAGTGATTCGGGTGAGTTTGATAACGCGATGGAGCTGTTGATGATGGCCGGTCGCGACCTGCCTGAGGTGGTCATGATGATGATCCCCGAGGCTTGGCGGAACCACCGCACGATGCCCGAAGATAAACGCGCGTTTTATGAATACCATTCATGTCTTCAAGAACCGTGGGATGGCCCCGCGTCGATATCTTTCACCGACGGGCGTATGATCGGAGCAGTACTCGATCGAAATGGGCTTCGCCCTAGTCGTTACTATGTAACCGACGACAATCGAGTTGTCATGGCAAGCGAAGTGGGTGTCCTCGACATCGACCCTTCAAAAATAATCAAAAAAGGACGACTGGAACCCGGAAAGATGTTTTTGGTCGATTTCGAAAACAAGCGGATCGTGTCAGACGAGGAACTAAAAACAGAGATTTCCAATCGCCGCCCTTATGCTCAGTGGATGAGGGATCAGAGAATTACCTTCGATAATTTAACTCAGTTCGAATCCATTGATCCGCTTCCGGCAGCCGAACGACTCTCCCAGATGAAGGCCTTTGGTTACGTCACTGAAACGATGCAATTTATGTTATTGCCGTTGGTAAAAGTGAAGAAGGATCCGATCCTGTCGATGGGCAATGATGCGGCGTTAGCCTGTTTGAGCGACAAGCCGCGACTGTTGTATGATTATTTCTCCCAGCTTTTCGCGCAAGTCACGAATCCCCCAATTGACTCCATTCGTGAAGAGATTGTGATGTCGGTGGAGTGCTATATTGGCCCGGAAGGTAATCTCCTGGAAACAACCGAAAAGCAGTGTAACCGACTGCTTCTCGACAATCCGATCCTCGACTTTAAACAGATGGCCGGAATTAAGGGCATGGATTACCGTGGCTGGAAGTCACGAACGATCGATATTACGTTCGACAAGAACGAGGGGCCAGAAGGATTTACGGCCGCATTAAAAAGAATTTGCAAGGAATCTGAGGCCGCGATCTCAGCGCACTGCGCAATACTGATTCTCTCCGACCGGAATGTAGGCCCCACGCGTGTCCCGTTAAGCGCGTTGCTCGCGACGAGTACCGTGCACCATCACTTGGTGGCAAAGGAGCTCAGGACTCGAATCGGTATCGCCGTAGAGACCGGCGAAGCCCGGGAAGTTCACCATCATTGTCTTTTAACTGGATTCGGAGCCGATGCGATCCATCCATATCTCGCCCTAGAAGCTATTATCGACCACCACACAAACGCACCGGATTCGGATTTGACGCCGGAGCAATGCATCTCTGCCTATCGAACAGGCGTGCATAAGGGGATGCTGAAAGTCCTCGCCAAAATGGGCATATCGACCTTGGCGAGTTACAAAGGCGCGCGAATTTTTGAGGCGATCGGGCTTAATTCCGAAGTGATAAAAAGATCCTTTCCAGGAACTTCTAGCCGAATTGAGGGCGTCGGGTTTGACGTGCTCTCAAGCGAAGCGTTTCGAAGGCATGAGCTAGGATACCCAGAAAAAGTTGGAAGCGCTACTCAGCCGCTCGGTGAACTGGAAACACAGGGAACCGTGCATTGGCGACAGGGCGGCGAGAAACACGCCTGGACACCGTTAAACATTGCAAATATTCAGCAGGCCGCCCGGGCGGGAGACCCAGACGCTTACAAACGGTTTTCCGCTGCAATCAACGAACAAACGGCGCGCGAGTGCCATTTGCGTGGGCTCCTGAAATTTCGGACCCGAACATCGATTCCCCTACAACAGGTGGAGTCGGCTAAAGAGATTGTCAAAAGATTTTGCACCGGTGCGATGAGCTATGGATCGATCTCAGCCGAAGCGCACGAGACCCTCGCTATCGCTATGAATCGTCTAGAAGGGAAAAGTAATACCGGCGAAGGCGGTGAAAATTATGAGCGATTTAAAGCCGATGAGAATGGGGACTTACGACGGTCAGCAATCAAGCAAGTTGCGTCCGGGCGATTTGGTGTCACCGCCTATTATTTGAGTAATGCAGACGAGATTCAAATCAAGATGGCACAAGGAGCCAAACCAGGTGAGGGCGGCGAGTTACCAGGCCACAAAGTAAATCAGACCATTGCCGATACTCGACGCTCGACCCCGGGCGTTACCTTAATTAGCCCTCCTCCGCACCATGACATTTATTCAATTGAGGATTTGGCTCAACTTATTTTTGATTTAAAAAATGCGAATCCAACGGCGAGGATCAGTGTTAAACTTGTGTCAGAAGTCGGCGTTGGCACGATTGCGGCCGGTGTCGCGAAGGCGCATGCGGACAACATTCTTGTCTCCGGCAGCGGTGGGGGAACGGGAGCCTCGCCGTTAACCAGTATTAAACACGCTGGGATGCCCTGGGAATTAGGAATAGCCGAGACCCATCAGACGCTTGTGATGAATGATCTTCGTAGCCGCATCCGCTTACAGACAGACGGTCAATTAAAGACGGGGCGGGACGTCGTGATTGCGACATTGCTCGGCGCGGAGGAATATGGATTCGCAACTGCCCCTCTGATCACTTTGGGCTGTATTATGATGCGAAAATGCCATTTAAACACTTGTCCAGTGGGAATCGCGACGCAGGATTCAGAACTCCGAAAGAAATTCAAAGGGAAGCCTGAACACGTGATGAATTATCTGTTTATGGTGGCAGAAGAGGCTCGAGGAATCATGGCCGAACTTGGTTTTCGTTCTATTAATGAAATGGTCGGCAGGGTCGATGCCCTCGATGTGGATCATGCAGTAGAGCATTGGAAGGCTCAAGGTATCGACCTCACAAAACTCCTCGCACCGGCGGTTGGATTCCATGATGGGGTTCAAGTTTATTGCACCGTCGATCAAGATCATGCCCTCGATGACGTACTGGACTGGGATCTTCTCAAGCAGTCGCAAGCCGCAATACAGAGTCGGCAGCGAGTTGAGATCAAATCTAGAATTTGCAATACGGATCGTTCTGTCGGTGCAATCCTGAGCCATCATGTCGTAAAAACTCACGGCCCTGATGGACTGCCAGAGAACACAATATCTATTAGCTTTGAAGGTTCGGCCGGCCAAAGCCTGGGCGCGTTTTTATCGGGCGGAATTTCTATTGAAGTCGAAGGCGACGCCAACGACTACGTCGGAAAAGGCATGTCCGGTGGGCGATTGGTCGTGCGCCCGCCCAGAGAGTCCAAATTTGCGGCCGAAAAGAATATCATCATTGGGAACGTTGCCCTGTATGGTGCGACCGCAGGAGAAGCATTTTTTCGCGGCGTCGCGGCGGAACGGTTTGCCGTTCGGAATTCTGGCGCGGTTGCGGTGGTCGAGGGCGTGGGAGACCACGGCTGTGAGTACATGACAGGCGGGAGGATTGTGATCCTCGGGACGACCGGTCGTAATTTCGCCGCGGGAATGTCCGGCGGTATCGCCTATTTATATGACCCTAGTGATTGTCTTTTGAACAATCTGAATCTCGAATTGGTTGAAATTGCAACTATCGACAACCAAGTTGATCGGGATGAGTTGTATGGGCTGATCGAGAAACATGCACGTTATACCGAGTCCACAATTGCGACGGAGATACTCGAGAATTGGGAATCCGCAGTCGGAAATTTTAAAAAAGTCATTCCCAGTTTATATCGAGAGATCCTTGAGAATAAACAGGCGGAATCTTTGCATCGGTAAATTCAGTATTTTAGTCCGGTCGTTTAGCGGAAAAGGAGCTCAGCAGGAATATGGGTAAACCAACGGGATTTATTGAATTTGATCGCATGGATGAAGATCACCGCGATCCGGCCGTTCGCATCGGTGATTGGAACGAGTTTCTTGTTCAAATCAACGAGGGTGATCTGCAGAGTCAGGGTGCGCGCTGCATGGATTGTGGCGTTCCGTTTTGCCATACCGGACAGACGATCGACCGCTTAGCGGTCGGCTGCCCTGTCAATAACTTAATTCCGGAATGGAACGACCTCGTCTATCGCGGCAAGTGGAAAGAGGCGCTTGATCGTCTCCATCTAACCAATAATTTCCCTGAATTCACCGGCAGAGTATGCCCAGCTCCTTGCGAAGGCTCTTGTGTTCTTGGGATCAACGAACCTGCAGTGACGATCAAGAGTATCGAACGAAACATCATTGATCGTGGATTTTCTCAAGGATGGGTATTGCCCCGAGTTCCAGAGGAACGTTCTGGAAAAACCGTGGCCGTGATAGGGTCCGGGCCGGCTGGACTCGCAGCGGCTGATAACTTAAATCAATTAGGACATGAGGTAACGGTATTTGAGCGTGACGATCGAATTGGCGGGTTGCTGATGTATGGGATTCCCAATATGAAGCTAGATAAGGATGTCGTCCAACGTCGAATAACCTTGCTGCGAAAGGAGGGAATTCATTTCAAAACGTGTATCGAGATTGGCGTCACTGTTTCGGCAGATGATATCCGTTCTCAATTCGACGCTGTCGTGATCTGTGTTGGTTCAACCGCGCCGCGTGATCTTAAAATCCCAGGACGCTCGACCAATGGCATTCATTTCGCGATGGATTATCTCCGAGGCTCTACCGCCTCATTGCTAGACGGAACGAATTCCCCGATCTCCGCGAAGGATAAAAATGTCGTTGTAATCGGCGGGGGCGATACTGGCACAGACTGTATTGGAACTGCCATGAGGCAGGGTTGTAAGAGCGTCGTTAATCTCGAAATCGTTGACCGGCCTCCAGAATCGCGGGCAGATTCTAATCCCTGGCCACAATGGCCTTCGATTTTCCGAACGGACTATGGACATGCTGAAGTAAAGACAATTTTTGGACAAGACCCTCGATCATTTAATGTCGAAACCGTTGAATTTATTCCCGACTCCGATTGGAATCTAACTGCGTTAAGAACGGTGGAGGTGGATTGGGGGTTGGAGCGTCCGGGAGTTGCCCCGTTTTCACCAATTGCGGGTAGCGAGAAATTGATTGAAGCAGATTTAGTATTTTTAGCACTTGGTTTTACAGGCCCTGAGCCGGGAATTTCCGAAGCGTTCGGTCTGGAAATTGGACCACGGTCAAACATTCTTGCTAATACCTCAGATTACGAAACGAGCCAACCGGGCGTTTTCGCCGCCGGCGATTGTCGCCGCGGGCAAAGTCTCGTGGTTTGGGCGATTCGAGAGGGAAGACAGGCCGCTGATGTCTGCGACCAGTACCTAGGCACTTTTGCTTGAATTGAGATCAATTGAGACCGGCACGGTTGATTGAGAGAAGGCCGTAAAGGATCGCCCCAAAAGGATCGCCCCAAAA
>JAPKBL010000037.1 GCA_028823415.1 Mariniblastus sp. | reverse complement strand
TAAAGCTCCCGATTTTAAAGCTCCCGATCGTAAAGCTCCCGAGGCGGAGAATCGAAAGTCGTTTGGCGAAGGAACGATTCGGAAAAATTACGCGGAAAAGAAAACCACGAAGAAAAAGAGCAACGCCGTTGGTCAGCGAACCGAACGGGGCGAAAAAAAGGATCGTTTCACCCGAGATGAGGGGAGTAAGTATGCCGGCCAGAAATCAAGTTTTGATAAAGGTCGTGGTAAACCGGCCAAGAAATCCAAAGCGGCAACCCGAGTGCAGGCCAAAAGAAAAGCAGGGGCCAAGCCATCGAGTCCTATGAAAAAGTATGTCAAAATTCGCTAAGCGTTTTAATCAGTAGGAAATCGACCCGTTGTAGTACGTTTGCATAGTCAAGTGTGACGCAGTTAGTCTAAATTTACATTGACGCGGTTGTGTTTTGGTCTGGGGCCTTTGAGATGTTTTTCAAAGGTTCCTGCCGGCACAATTGCCAAGGAGTTTGGGGTAGAAGCGTTCCGTTGAATTGATTGTTGTCGGGAGGAAATTAGTGGCAGCTTTTTTTGCTTTGGTTTGCACGCTTATCGTTTCGTTTTTGGTTACCCGGATCGGATCGGTTGCGTTGTCGCTCACTGGAATGGCTCAGGATTCGGCCCGATTTCAAGCCAAGTCGGCGTACACGGGCGTTGGTTTTACTACCAGTGAGTCTGAACAGGTGGTCAACCATCCTGTCCGTCGGCGTATTCTGGCGACGCTGATGACATTGGGAAATGTCGGTATTGCGGTGGTGATTGCCTCCATGATGGGAACCTTTGCAACGATAGGGACCAACGACAAAGACCTTCTACTTCGGGTGGTCCTCTTGTCTTGTGTTTTGGCGATACTGTGGGTTATTGGAACCCGACGCTGGTTCGATCAGGGAATTGAAAGGTTGATTGCTTACGCACTTCGTCGGTGGACCCACTTAGACATTCATGATTACGTATCGCTACTACATTTATCGGATGGATTTGTGGTATTCGAAATTTGTGTCAACGAGGGAGATTGGGTTTGTGAGAAAACGTTGGCGGAGTCGATGCTCTCTGCTGAGGGAGTTTTGATACTTGGAATCCACCGAGCGAACGGGAAATACATGGGTAGTCCCAATGGGAAAACCAACGTGCATGATGGTGACGTGCTTACCGTTTATGGGCCGCAGTCCCGTCTGGAAGAACTCGACTTGCGTCAGCAGGGATTCCAAGGTGACACTGCGCATAGGACGGCAATCGAGGATCAGCAGAAATCGACTGCTGAAGTGGACGACGACTCGGAAAAACAATGACCATCTTTTTCTGGCAGGCGATTGAGTTCTTAACGTCTGTCCAAAATTGTCCTAAAAAAAATGCCGATTATTGAATTGTGCTCGTGATTTTGGCAATTGAATTTTCATGTCCAAGGTTCAGTTTCCACAAGTCTTTTTCGAATTTGAGAATTGCGACGCGATCTGCAGACTCCATGCTCCAGTGGTAGTGGCCTGATCGAACTCGGTTGACTGTTCCACGGTTGTTGGAAATTGGTCCCTCGAAATCGAGGTATTGGGTTCGGTGATCTGCGATTCTTTCGCCGAGGACAATGTGGTTGTAGGCGGGTAATTTCTCGAGCCGCCATGTCCAAAGTACGTTTTCAACTTCCAGCATCAGATCCCAGTGATCCGCTTGTCCGGGTTGAGCGACGCCTTGATGGAATAAAACGACGCATCGAGGTTCTTCAGCGTTAAGCTTGAGCGAGGGGTTGAGAGGGGTTTTCATGTCGGGCGTTAAATGGGAAGTTGTCTCTTTTCCGACGCGTAAATACGAGTTAGCTATTGGCGCAGCAACCGATGTCTCTCAAGATCAATTCATGGACGCTACGAATTCCCAACCACCGAAATTTGTTTTACCGAACGTCAAGCCGATTGCTATTGGCAACGTTACGGTCGATCCGCCGATATTACAAGCGCCCATGGCGGGATTTACAAATTACGCTTTCCGGCAAATTGTGCGGGAATACGGCGGCTCGGGGTTGATCGCGACTGAAATGGTCAACGCGAGAGGATTTGTCTGGCTGGACGAAAATACTCCGGAACATCCTGAACGATTATGGGGAGTTCGTGACGAGCCGCGTCCGTTGGCGGTTCAGATTTGGGATAATCAGCCAGAGACAATGGCCAAGGTGGGGCGGCGTCTGGTTGAGGATTACCGAGTCAGTATTGTTGATATTAATTTTGGATGTCCAGTCAAACAAGTGACTGAAAAGGCGAAGAGCGGGAGCTATCTCTTGCGCACGCCCGATAAGATGGGAGAGATCATCTCAGAAGTCGTAAAGGCTTGCGCGCCGACGCCCGTGACGGCTAAAATTCGCTTAGGGTGCACGCGGGATAACATTAACGCAATCGATGTTGCTCAGGTCGTCGAGGGAGCTGGCGCAGCCGCGTTAACCGTGCATGGACGGACCGCACAGGATATGTTCAGGGGCCACTCCGACTGGGATCGTATTTCTGAAATCCGTCCTTATCTGAAAAAAATACCATTAATTGGTAATGGTGACCTCGACAGTCATCAAAAGGTGTTGCACGCGTTTCAAAATTACGATGTCGATGGCGTGATGATTGCGAGAGCCTGCCTCGGCAGGCCCTGGCTATTCTCGCAATGCAAGGCTGCGCTATTGGGCGAACCGGTTCCTCCCGATCCTTCTTTGGCTGAACAAAAGACTTGTTTGTTGCACCATTTTGATTTAATCGTCCAGAGGTTTGGCGAAAGCAAGGGTGCGCAGTTAATGCGGCGCTATGCCTGTTGTTACGCGCAGGGCAGGTTCGGGGCGCGTCATTTTCGCACACATGTGGCCAAGGTAAGTACCGCAGAAGAGTTTTATTCGGTTGTCGAGGAATATTTCCCGGTAGATAAACTGGACGTATGATTTTTAAGCTACGGGACAGTGATTTGTAATTTTTGAACAACGGAAACTGAAGTTGGACGAAGCGAGTCTCTTTCTTTAGGACTTGCCATTTTCAGAATTGAAAATTTGTAAAGAAGTAAGATGAATCATCAGCCGAACCAATTAGCTTATCAGTTATTCGAAAAGGCAATCTTAAATAAGGACGCGTTGGGAATCGGGTTTCAATCGGAGCGTTGTTCCCGAGTCTTAGATTTTGCGGTTGGGCGACCAGGAAGTTTGGAGGCTGGAATCCTCTTAGCTCAGATTTGCATGGGAGGGTTGGGCAAGATTGTTTTAAGCGATGACGATGGCCCCTTGGGGCTTCAAGCGGTGGAAGTCCGCACCGATTACCCGTTGCTCGCTTGTATCGGGTCTCAATATGCCGGTTGGCCTATTTCATGTGGAAATTATTTCGCGATGGGTAGTGGCCCGCTGAGGATGTTGCGTGGCCAAGAGGAGATATTGAAGGACTACGATCTATCAGAGTTTCAACAGCAAGCGGTCGGGGTGTTAGAATCAAATCAGCTGCCGCCCGACACCGTGCTTGAGCAAATGGCCACGGAGTGTGGAATTGAGGCGAAGTTACTGAACGTTTGTGTTGCCAGAACGGCCAGTTGGCCCGGCGCGGTGCAGGTGGTGGCGCGATCAATTGAAGTCGCGATGCATAAACTGAATGAACTGAAATTTGATCTGAGAACGGTCTGTTCGGCGATTGGAAGCGCCCCGTTACCTCCGTTGGCGGACGACGATATGACGGCTTTGGGTTGGACCAACGATGCCATTCTTTATGGTGGCAGAGTAGAGTTAGAGGTTAATACCTCCGACGAGGCAGTCCACGCTGTTATCGATCAGTTACCAAGTTCTAGCTCCTCGGAATTCGGTTCTCCCTTTCTGGAAATTTTCGAGCGCTATGACAAAGATTTTTACAAGATCGATAAGATGCTATTTAGTCCGGCAAGTGTGAGGATTGTCAACCAAGTGACGGGAACAGTTTGGGACGTGGGCGAACTTAGACACGACGTTTTACGGCGTTCCTTTGGAATCGAGTAAGCGATGCGGATCGTTGTTTTATGTAATTCGGACAGCTGGTATTTTTTGGATCTAGTACGTGCTGGCGCGTCGAGGCATGAAATTGTCGCCCTGCCATTCGAGACGCTGGCAGCCTCCGTGGATCAGGGGATGCAATTTAGCCTGTCTGCCGACTGTATTATTGCTAGAACCATGCCGGCCGGTTCACTAGAGCAGATCGTGTTTCGAATGGACTGTTTAAGTCAGCTTCAACAGAGTGGGGCGTTGGTGATCAATTCGCCGCGGGCGATTGAAGCGGCGGTTGATAAGTATCTTTCCCTTTCTCTGCTGAAGCGGTCAGGTTTACCTGTCCCGCCGACGTGCGTTTGTCAGGAATTGTCGATGGCGATGGAGGGCTTCCACGAATTGGGGGGAGAGGTCGTCGTGAAACCAATTTTTGGCAGCCTTGGCCGTGGTCTCGTGCGATTGCGAACCAATGATCAGGCTGAGGATTATTTTCGGGAATTGATTGACGATCAACGCGTGATTTATCAGCAAAGATTCATACCTCATCCCGGATATGACGTCCGATTACTAGTTTTAGGAGATCGTGTGTGGGGCATGAAACGTACGAATCACCAGCACTGGATCACTAATATCAGCCAGGGGGGAGTTGGTGAAGTTTATCAAGTCTCCCCCGAAGAAAAGGAGATGGCGTTACGGGCGGCAAGGGCGGTGGGGGCTCATTTTGCCGGCGTCGATTTAATAATGGACTCCCTCACGGGTGACCGGTTTATTTTAGAGGTCAATGCCGTTCCGGGCTGGAGAGCGATCGCAGAAGTCGTGGGGGTCGACATTGCAGCGGAGCTGATTTTAGAGATCGAGAATTTAGTCGATATGTGATCGCAGCGACAGCTAATGTTGCAGTCACGTCGGTTTATTGATTCGTTAACCTAGTTCTTGACTGGCCCATCCACGCAACTGCTCTCTAAATATCTTCGAATTGTGCCGGATGTCGACCGGTAATGATTGATGAAGCAGGAAGTCGTCAATTGAATCGGTTTGCCAAAATTGTTCAGCCAGCGATTTAATTTCTGTGAGTAGGCGGTCCTTGTTCGCATTTGAAGATGGCCAGTGCTCTGGATTAGGCTCGCAGATCATAACGGGCCGTTGGTTTCCCGCTATTCCGACACCGACGAGTGCACTGCGATAAATTTGTGGGTGTGTATTGATGATGGCTTCACACGGAATGGTAAACATGGTGTGTTGTGAAGTTTGAACTCGATGTGTCTTGCGACCGCAAAACCAAAACCGATCCTGCTCGTCTAGGTAGCCGACATCACCCATGCGGTGCCAAAATGAATCGGCATCAGATACTTTATGATCGGCGTTGGCTTCAGTACGTGTTACATATTGGTCGGAAACGACTGGCCCTCGCACCATGAGCTCACCGACAACTCCATTTTCTAGCGGGACGGTGTCGCCAATTTCGAGTATCGGGTTGTCGTCGATTGCGATGACTTGCCAATCAATTTTTGGAAACCGTTTCCCGACGCAAGTGCCCTCCCCTACATCGGTTCGGCCAGCTGTTTCCCCTAACACGACAGAGCCGGAGTTGCAGGCGATCGGGAGCGCTTCGGTTGCACCGTAGGGCGTAAACGTGTCGCCGTCAGGGGCAATGATTTCTTTTATCTTTCTCAGGGTAGGCGGGGGTACTGGGGCACCTGCACTTAAGATCCGTTTGATTGTAGGAAGTTGTTTTGAATGTTTAACGCAATAGTTAGCGACTGTATTCCACAGGGCGGGAGATCCGAATGATTGATTGGCGCCGAACTGCTCTACCGCATCAATGATGTTGGGGGGGTAGACTTGGGCAGGCCGAGTGGGGTCCATTTGCGGGAAAACCGTCGTCGTCCCCATCGCAATATTGAACAAGGCAAATAGCGGAAACCCGGAAACGTCAGTGCCGCCGGGAACAAGCTGAAAGTAGTTGGCAATTTGCTCACATTGCTCAATGAATATTCTATGGCGATAGAGAACGCCTTTGGGAGGGCCGGTACTGCCTGTCGTGAAAATGATGGCCGCCTCATCCTCTCGCTTCCGTTTGACCCAGGGAGGAGTTGTGTTGTCCGTTCGGTTAAAAAAGCCCGTGGCACTTTTGCATCCGGGGAAGATTCCTTTGATGACAACATTGTATTTGCACTTTGGGAATTTGAAGAAAAATGTCGATCTTGCCAAGTGAGCCATTGGAATTCCGAGAATTCCTTCGGGCTGTGCGTCGGACAGGCATTGAAGCATGTTTTTACGCCCCATGCCTGGATCGATTAGGATGGTCACAACACCCGATTTGAATAATCCAAAAACGGACGCAACAAATTCGATTCCAGGTGGAACCATCAGGGCAATTCTCGTTCCCGGTTGAACCCCCATTTCGATCAAACCGTTAGCAATTTGGTTACTTTTCCGTTCGAGATCGGCGAAAGTGACGGTTTCGTAATCGAGTTTCTTGCCTGGACCAACGCGTTGAGGTTGCCCTCGGCGGGGGCATGCAACGGCAATCGAATCTGGCATTCGGTTTGCCATTTCTGTCAATGAATAACCAATGTTCTGGAGGCTTTCCAAGGACAAAGGTTGGAACTCAGCCGAGGGGGTATGGGTTTTCATTGGGTCAACATTACGTTCTTGAGAGTTTATGTGCGTTAATCTGATTGCAGTTCGATAAACCCTAATTGTATGGCAAAACTCGTATTGATAGGCTTTCGGCAGCCCTTAAATTGCCGTAAATTGAGTAGACAGAAATTTGGCCAAAAAGCCAATGATCATTTGTACCGAACGGGGACTCCCGCGGTCAGATCGTGTGGCAAAAAATAATTCACTTGTGTTTGGCAAATCGAACTTCCGGTATGTCGAACCTGCGTTGGAACATTATATGGATATTGACATTTATCAGCAGTGCCCCTGCCACGCCGAAAAAAAAATTAAGTTCTGTTGCGGCAAGGATGTGATTGGCGACTTGAATGAAGTTCTCGCTAAAAATAAGTCTGGGCAGTCGACCGCGGCACTGGATCAAATCGACCGGTCAATTAAAAAGTCGGGCCCCAGGGATTGTCTGTTGACCATTCAGACACATATCCTCATCACTAATGGTGAAATTGAAAAGGCTCGGGAGTCTAACGAGTTGTTTTTAAAGACAAATCCTAAACATTCGACCGGGTTGCATCACCGTTCACTGATATTGCTCGCTGAGGGAAAAACGGACGAGGCTGTTGAAGCGTTGCAGGATGCGATGGACGCGATCAAAGGAAATGAAATTCCTATTTCCCTCGCTAATGCTTTCCGAATGGTAGGTGTAGCCCTTTTCAGCGAAGGGAAAACGATGGCCGGTCGGGCTCATCTTAAATATGCGATGGTTCTGAAAAATGAATCGGATCCAGAGATTGGCCGAATGCTGCAGGAGTCACTGGCAGCACCGTCCACACCGTTGGTGCTAAAGCAAGAGTTTCCACTAGCGCCTGTGCCTGAAGCTGTGGAATGGGAAAAGCGATATGTCAACACGTTCAGAGCACTCGATCGCGGCCAATTTCGAAAAGCGCTGAAGTTCTTAAACAAGATTGATTCCGAATACTCGGATTTGCCAATCATTGTCCGCAGTATCGCAATTGTGAATTCCTATCTCGGCCGAATTGACGATCAGGTCGATGCATGGCGTCGTTACAGTCGATTGGCAGGAGTTTCGGTTCTGGAGGGGACGGAGGCGGAAGCGATCGCTCAGTTGTTTGACACGACCGCGTTGGCGGCAACTGTTTCGATAGTACGAAATACCTATGAAATTGATGGAGTAGATCTAGTCAGCGAACTTGCACTTTCAAATTCCCGACTTGCCAACTCGGAAGCGATGCCAGCGGATCCGTTTGATGAGGGCCCGCCGCCTCGGATGAACTTTCTGATGTTGGATCGAGAGGCAGTTTCGGATGCTGCGGAATTGACTTTGGAAAACGTTCCCAGTGTGATCGGTGAGCTTCTCGTATACGGGAAACAGACGGATCGAGATGCTCGTCTTGAAGTCATTACTGCGAAGGATTCTCGTTTCGAAAGGGTCACGTCGTTTATCACAGAATTTTTTGGCGAGTCAATTTCCGGTGAGGCGGTTGAGCGATCGATCGGTGAGTCGACGGCAATGAGTGAATTGCTGGAGTGGCGTTGGCATTTGCCGGAAGGTGTTACTCGGAAACAACACGCGGAGATGGTAGAGGCTCATCGAGAGTATTTAATGGTCGATGAATGGCCAAAACTTGAATTTAAAATTCTTGGCGACAGATCTGCGGAAGACGCTGCCGGGGATCCAGAGGTCGAATTACCTCTGCGAGCGTTAGTGATGATGTTAGAGAACGCTTCCCAAGGCCAGGGGTTTACTGATGGCTTGGGTCGCAAAATGCGTGAGAAACTTGGATTGTCGGAATGCGATCGTATTACACCGGAAGGTGATATGTTGACCGGGTCGCCAATCCTGCAGCAGCATCTTGAATTCGGCGAATTGTCTGAGGCGCAGTTGATGTCGGTGCAGCATTCGGCGATGGGAGTTGGGAATGTAAGGGTACTAAAACAGGTCGTCAAAGAAGTTTTATCGCGGCCTGACATGGAATCGATGCCTCGTGACGTCAGCTATTCGATGATGGCGCACTTTGCCGATGACGATGTCGAAGCGCTAGAGTTTCTGGAGAAAGCCAAAGAGGAGGCATTGAACTCGGGTAGACCGGTGGGGATATACTTCGTTCAAGAATTTGAATTCAAGCTGATGCGCGGAATGACCGACCGAATTACGGAGCTACTTCAGACGATTCAGATGAATCATCTCAATGAGCCTGAGGTTGAGTATCAACTGGTACGAGTCCTTGACCGGTTCGGAATTGGTCCTGATCGGGGACCGATTCGGGGAGCGCCAGAAACGGCTCCGGCAGATCCTGGGCAAGGCGCTATCTGGACTCCCGGTCAAGGTAACGGTCCACAGCCAGAGTCCGCAACGGAGTCCGGGGCAGAATCATCAGGGGCCGTTGAGGCCAAAGAAGAAGCGTCGGGCCTGTGGATTCCCGAGTAGTGTTTTCAGGAGTGTAGAGCCGTCAAACGTATTGCGTAAGAGCCTGCAATGAAACGATCAAGCCGCGGGCGCGTTTTCGCACTCTTGGTTCGGTGGTTGTGAGTTGACGGAGAGTTTGATTTCATCGACGGAGAAATTTGAAGTGCCGAAATACATTGTCAGATACGGTATCATGCGAAGCATTGGCGTCATGGCATCGCGTAATGACATTGTCTACCGACGCAGCATGGAAGTGATTGTCCGAACCGACCGAGGGATTGAGGTGGGGCAGGTTCTGTGCGAAGCGACTGAGGATGCGTTGTCTCACTTAGATCAACCGGCAACGGGGCATGTGATCCGTGAGGTTTCCAATGAGGACGTTGCCTCGATCGATGGCATTGACGGTGGTCGGAAAAATAAGCTTGCGATTTGTCAGAAACATATTGAATCGCTCAAACTTGATATGAAACTTGTCGACGTTGAGCAGTTGTTTGGTGGTGAACGCCTGGTTGTGTTTTATTTGTCCGAAGATCGAGTCGATTTTCGAGAACTCGTAAAACTATTGGCGAGTGAATTCCAGACCCGAATCGAAATGAGACAGATTGGCGTTCGTGATGAAGCGAAGTTGCTCGCTGATTATGGCGATTGTGGTAAGCCGGTTTGTTGCAATAGCCATTTGATACAGATGCCGCCGGTCTCGATGAAGATGGCGAAATTGCAAAAAGCGACATTGGATCCGACGAAAATATCCGGGCGTTGCGGGCGATTGAAATGTTGTCTCCGGTATGAATTTGACACTTACGAAAGTATTCAAAAACAACTCCCTCGCGTTGGCGCACACATTGTAACGCGAGATGGCAAAGCTAAGGTCTTAAGTCAACAGATCATTTCGGAACAACTACTAATTGAAATGGAAGATCACCGCCGGATCGTGATTGACGCAAGTGACGTGCTGACGGTGGTAAAACAATCATCCGTCGGTGGGCAAGGGAAGGCGAAGCAAGAACCGAAGAAATCTCCCGCTCGGGAGGGCGGTGCCTCAGTGCAGGAAAACAATGTTGCGGTTGTTGAAGAGGGCGTAAACCCAAAGCCCACGGAGACTGGGGAACGCACCGCAGACGCAAAAGGTGATAAACCGCCTCGTGCCAAGAGGCGTCAACGAAAACGTGGTGGGCGGAATAAAAAACCTCCAGAAGGCGGTGGCGGGGAAGAGAAATGAGAGATTCGAGTTGGTTTCTGGGTGATTCACGATAAGATGATAGTCGGCAAGGTCGTTAGTGAGAAATTGCATCCTTACTCAATCAATCAGTTTGCGACAGACGAAGCTTTTACTCTAAATTCGGGTCCATCATGAATGACGAAGATTTATACATTTGTGAGATTCTAGATAACGATGATCGGTATCCAAGCACGGCTTATTATTTTATCCGGGACGCGCTAGCCTTCGCGGCCGACACGATGGAACTTAATGAGTGTTCGCTTGATGAATCTAGTTCTGAGGTCGAGTCTGAGCTATTTGGCTTGACAAAAGAAAGGCATCTTACCGGGCAACAATTTTGCGAGGCACTACGGCTCTATGCCCTTAATCAATATGGCTACATGGCGAAGGTTGTATTGAAGTCATGGGGGGTCGATAGCACTCGGTGTTTCGGAGACTTGGTTTACAACATGATTTCGGTCGGCATGTTTAAGAAATCGAGCCGTGATGAGCAAACACATTTCGATGATGTCTATGATTTTGATGACGTATTCCAAGTCGAATTTGAAATCGGTGGAGCCGTCAGTCCGAGAAGATCATAGTTGATGTTTGCATGGACCACGTGTTAACCGTTCTTGGTTCCCTGATGGGACTGGGCATTTTTCTTTTTCAGATTTTGTATTAAACCGATTCAAAAATGACATCATCGAAAAAAATATCAGATGGCGGTGCCGGTGACGCGAAAAATTCAAAACAAGCCAAAGTAGCTGAATCTATCTTGAAACCGGCTTCGGCTTGGGTAGCGATTCCGCGACGAGGATTGTTCTATGTGTCCTCGGTTTTATTTTTAGGTTGGTTGTTTTTCCTCGCTGTAATCGCTTACCGAGTGAATTTTCAATGAACATCGTCGTACTCGATGGATACACGCTTAACCCTGGCGACAATCCGTGGCAGCCAATCGAAAAACTTGGCGAGCTTTCGATTTACGACCGTACTGCACCTTCTGAAGTCAGACAACGTGCGGTCAATGCCGATGTTATTCTGACCAATAAAGTTGAGTTGAGTCGCGAGCTTATTTTGGAGCTTCCGAATCTGAAGATGATTGCTGTTACGGCTACTGGTTACAACGTTGTCGATATAGAGGCGGCACGCGACCGGGGCATTCCAGTAACGAACGTACCCGTCTACAGTACTGACGCGGTCGCACAGCACGTTTTTGCCGGGTTGTTAAGTTTCATTCATAGGCCTTTTGAGCATCATCTTGCGATTCAGCAAGGGCATTGGCAATCACATGGCAATTTTTCGTTTTGGCTTTCACCGCTTGCGGAACTGAAAGGAAAAACAATGGGTTTAGTGGGGCTCGGCCGGATTGGTCGCGCGACCGCAAAGATTGCTAATGCTTTTGGGATGCGGGTGGTCTCTACCAGTCGGCGTAATGCTGATCCTTTGCCGTACGACGGGTTTGAGTGGCTGTCGATTGAGGAATTGTTTTCACAATCGGATTACATTAGCCTCCACTGCCCACAAACGCCGGAGACCACGGGCTTTGTCAATCGAGAGTTGATTGATCGAATGAAATCGAATGCGATTTTAATCAACACCGCTCGAGGGGGGCTGGTGAATGAACAAGACCTTGCCGATGCATTGAATGATGGAAAGATCGGCGGAGCGCTGTTAGATGTCGTTTCGAAGGAACCGATCGTTGAATCGAATCCTCTGTGGGGCGCAAAGAATTGTGTTCTCACGCCTCATATCGCATGGTCGCCCATTGAAGCACGACGCCGGTTAATGGAAACGGTGGCGATGAATATTCAGGCATTCACCGACGGTAATCCAATTCATGTTGTCAATTAGACGGAATTATCTAACGGGCTTGAATTCAATCATTTTGACCTGACGTGGGTTGCTAACGGCGACTGCTCATTAAGTCGTCGAACCACGTCAGTTCTTTTGCGATACCTGCAGCGAGCGTCTCGGATTGCATTGCAGCAGGAAGCACGTTCCAGGCGTAAGTTTCGACCTCAAAATGAGGCTCTTCGGGACAGAAGGATTCAATGGAATCGAGGCACTTCGCGATGTCAAATTGAGTTGTGCCGATCTGATCGACCGATTTTGTGAAAATGGGGACGTGGAAATGAACCCTCCAGCACCCTTCAGGGTTGGCTCCCGCAGCCTTTAGGGCATCGGAAAGGTCCTCAAAAAATGTGGTCTCGGTGTCGGTGCGGATCACGGTTTGATGGAGATATTTTGGTTCTGAAAATCGAGTTAATTGCTCAATTTTTTCCTGTTTTTGATCTGCCGTCGATCGGTCAAAATTGACTTCTACAGCGGAAGAGACTTGTACTTTTCCGACTCTAATATTTGCATTGCAATATTTCTCGATGGCTTTGTGCTGTGTTTCAAACATAACAGCGGAATGGCAAATGTCATGGCAAACGCCAATGTGACTTCTGATAACATCGGATTCGGGTTGGCTTTTGTTGAGTAAGTGCTGGTCAAAAAAATCGATGACATCTTCGCATGTGTCGAGCACACAACCCGGTTCGGGTTCAATGCAAATGAATAGGTTACGTCCATTGATTTGAGAAAGTCCGTCTAGGTGCTCCGCGCATTTCTGTAAATTAACTGCGCTGCATTTGAAAAATTCGGAGACTTGTGAACGAGCAGTATCGGGTGGCAGTGGCCATCCGAGAGGAAGGGTCGAAATGGTTCCGTTCTGACCAGCGGGCAGAAGCACGTTTAGAATGTTGGCTAATTGGATCGTGTACTCGAGACGTTTGCTGTCAGCCCACGTGGGGAGATAGACGTCGTGTTTAACAACCTGCTGGTGAAAGTCTCCAAATGGGAAACCGTTAAGTGTATAGGGGACGAGTTCGTGGTCTTGGAGCCAGTCTCGAAATCGCAAGCAAGCGTCTGGATTGTCTAACTCGTTTGCCGTTGTTGCGCTGAGCCAAAGTCCAATCCCCATTTTTTCTGTTGGAGCAAATTTTGATTTTACATCGAGACTGTATTTAACAAGATTCTGTTTTACTTCTTCCAGCGTTCTCCCAGGGTGAACGTTCCCGCAATAACCGATCTTCATGGAGTCTCTGTCTGTCTTCTAAGTGAGGTTAAGAACTTTGGTTCAATTTTATCAGTCGCTTGATGCGGAGTCCAAGGGATTAATGGGATGGCCGGACTGGAAGTTCCTCGGAGGCAAAACTTCTGACACCCTTTCAGAATCAGTCTTTAAGTTGGACTGCAGGAGGGCGTGAAATACAGCAGGATGCCCAGGCCAAGCAAATCCAACCCGCAATAAATGATAGACCGCCTAGCGGGACGATTGCTCCGAGGAATGGTTTTTCGAGTAGCACCAATGCGTAGAGGAGGCCCGAAAACAGACATATGCCGGTCAAAAATAGAAACCCAGCAATTCCAGCAAACTTTGAGGGGCGAAGCAACGTAAGGATGCCTACCAGGATTAGCCCGAGGGAATGATACATCTGATAGGCCGCGGCGGTTTTCCAGTTTTCAAGGCGTTGGTCAACCAATTTGGAGTTTTCGCCATGAACGGCGGTTAGGCGATCGTCCAGTCCGTGAGCACCGAAAGCACCAAGCCCGACAGCGAGCCCTGCAAGTAAGCAGCCTAGAAATATCCAATGACGATTCATATGTTTTCTCGTAAGGGTTGGGGCAGCAATGGATGTTTAAAGAAAACAATCGAATTGCCCAGTCAATGGTTGCGGTTCTTGTTGGCGTGTTTTCAAATATTATAGCCGGAAAAAGAAATTCAATGTCGGCAACGAATGCTATTCGATAATCGACGTCGCGTTCGTTTTCTCTTTAATTTGATATGAGCTGAAGTAAACATGAGATTGTTTTTTTACCTAGTTAGCGTTCTAGCACTTATGAATTTCTCTACAACCACGGGCGTCTCGCAAACGAGCGACGATTCCATCGGTCCCCCATTAACGGTTGCTGAATCAAGCGAATATCAGTCGACCTCGAAGTCATCCGAAGTTGTTGATTTTATCGACTTCTGTGTAGAGAAGGCCAATCATGTATCTCGGTTTGATTGGGGAAAAACAGTCGAGGGGAAAGATCTGGTAGGTGCCATCGTTGCCAACAGGGATTACCAATTGGGAGACCAGGACGAGCGGAATGTCGTTCTACTACTTGGTAATATCCACAGCGGTGAGTGTGCTGGTAAAGAGGCTTTGTTGATTATGCTGCGGGAATTAACTTATCGCCCTGATCATCCCTGGTTGAAAAACAACGTGATCATTTTTGCGCCCAATTACAATGCTGATGGCAATGACCGAATGGGCAAAGACAATCGCCCCGGACAGGTCGGTCCAGTTAATGGAATGGGGCGTCGAGAAAATGCTCAGCAATTAGATCTAAATCGTGACTTCTCAAAAATCGAATCTCCCGAAGCGCGTGCATTAGTTGGTTTGATTGATACTTGCAATCCACATCTTTTTGTCGATTGCCACACTACTAATGGTTCAAAACATCAATACAGCCTTACATATGACATTCCCCATAACCCAGCTACTGCTGAACCCATTCGGCAATTCCTGCGTGAGAAAATGATGCCTGTCGTGACCGAGAGGTTGGCGAATCAGGGACAGAAAACGTTTTATTATGGAAACTTTAATCGCGAGCATACACGGTGGACAACCTACGGCCACGAACCACGTTACAGCACTGAGTACGTGGGACTTCGTGGGAGGCTGGCGATCCTCTCGGAGGCCTACAGCTACCTTGATTACAAAGGGAGGATTTTTGCAACCAAAGATTTTGTCTCGGGGTTGCTCGATTATATGACAGAAAACTCGCAAGCGATTCATCAGTTATTGGAATCGGTTGATCGTGAATTAGTTGAGACCGCTTCTGTTGAACCATCGCGTTTGAGTCTATCGCTGTCCGCCAAAAATGGCCCATTCGAAGAGAAGTTTATTTTAAAGGGGTTTAAGGACGGCGAGCCTCACGATTACGAGTGTGAGTTTATTTCGAAATATGAACCGACCAAAACAACCCAATTCGCGTTTGCTTACGTTATTCCGCAGGGATTTGAGCGAGTGGTCGATCGGCTATTGATGCATGGGGTTTCAGTTGAGCGGTTGGTGAAGGATTTTGAAACGAAGCTGGAGGTCGATCGAGTGGTCTCGATGGATCGTGCTGAGCGGGCATTCCAGAAACATAAAATGGTACGACTGGATGCAGATCGGGAAGAAGTGCGGATGGTGGTGCCTGTGGGAAGTTATATTGTGCGGACCGCCCAGCCGCTTGGTCGTTGGCTCAGTTACATGCTTGAGGCGAATTCCGATGACGGTTACGCGTTTTGGAATTTTTTCGATGGCGTGCTTAAGCCGGGGGAGTTGTTTCCCGTTCAGCGTCTGCCGAAACCAGTGGAAATGGATTTGGAGGCGGTTGAAAGTGTTCCAACGGACGGACGCTTGTCCTTGGAGCTTATTGATGGCCCCGAAGGGTTGATGTCCGGCTTGGCACAGTCCCCTCGCTGGTTTGGGCAATCGAATTGGTTGACCACGGGGCTGTATAATGACTCGGCATTGATCGATGCTCAGACCGCTGCGATTGTGAGTCAGCCGGGGCGCCCCTATCAAACTGAGAGCGTAAAGAAAGCGTTGATAGAAATCGGTCTCGATAAAGACACCGCAGGTTCGCTTGCTCAAAGCGATCCTGTTTTACCCACCAACAATCGAGTGGCGGTATTTAGCGAAGCGGGCTACTCGGCAATTTACTTTATTGAGGATGCGGATCCGGCATTGCCAAAGGCTATGTTGATTGGCAACCCAGACGGGTCGGCGGACCTGTTTCACTTTAACGACCAGGAAAACCGGGTTGCATTCTGCACAAAAAAGGGGCTTCATTTTTTAGATTTGGATTCGCGTGAGATAACAACGGTGGCGTCCGAAGATGAAAAACAGCTCATCGGAAAACTGGATTGGGTGTATCAGGAAGAGCTTTATGGGAGAGGGAATTTCAAGGGATATTGGTGGCAGTCCAACGGCGACCAAGTTGCATTTCTAAAACTGGATGAAACGCCGCTGTTTCCGTTTACTGTGATGGATCACATGCCTGTTCGGGGTAAGTCGGAAATGACGAATTACCCTAAAGCGGGCGATCCAAATCCAATAGTGACAGTGGGGGTGGTTGCTTCAGCCGACTCTGGAGTGCCCACTTGGATTGATCTGTCGAATTACGGAGAAGATCAGATTTTGATTTCCGGTGTCTCGTGGTCGAGTGATGGGAAGCAGTTGTTAATTCAGGTTCAGAATCGTGAGCAAACCTGGCTGGATCTAATTGTGGTAAACAGTGATGGGAGCGAGCCCCAACGCCTGTTTCGCGACGAGACACCTGCTTGGATCGAGTCGCCGGGCGATCCTGTTTTATTAGCAAACGGCGACTTTCTTTGGCGGAGTCCACGCAGTGGTTACAGTCACATTTACCGATATGCCGCTGACGGACAATTGAAATCCGCAGTGACTAAGGGGGAGTGGGAAGTGAGGTCTCTGTTGGGTGTTTCGCAAGACAAAAGATATTGCTATTTCACAGCAGCACGGGGACTGGCCACGGAAATCCACGCTTACCGAACGGACCTCGAGACTGGAGAGTTGATCGATTTAACCCCCGAGAAAGGTTCTCATGCGGTTAAATTTAGTCACGACATGTCATTCTTCATTGACGGTTGGAGCGACGTGGAGACGCCATCGCGATTCTTGCTGCGCAATGGTGATGGACTTATGTTGAGAGAGCTGAACGGTGTTTCGGATGATCGATTGAAATATCTTGGTGGAACCACTCCTCAATTTTTAGAGGTTCCTTCGGGGAATGAACAGCCGATGGATGCGATGTTAATTAAACCTCCGAATTTTGATCCAACCAAAAAATACCCAGTCTTGGTTCACGTTTACGCGGGTCCCCAAGCGCCTCGCGTGCGTAATCGATTTGGAGGGGCGCAGTATCTCTGGCATCAGATGCTTGCCCAGCAGGGGTATGTCGTCTGGATTTGTGATAACCAATCAGCAAGTTATCGAAGTGTCAAACACGCGTGGCCAATTCATCGGAATTTTGCGGTGAATGAATTAAAAGACATCGAGCGAGGTGTTGAGTGGTTAAAGCAGCATTCTTGGGTCGATTCCGATCGGATAGGAATTTGGGGATGGAGTTATGGCGGCTATATGACCGCCTACGCCATGACCCATTCGAAGACATTCAAGATGGGGATCTCCGGTGCTCCCGTAACCGATTGGAAAAATTATGATTCGATTTACACCGAACGCTACATGGGATTGCCCGAAGAGAATGTAGATGGGTATTCGGCGGCCTCGGTTTTGAACGGCAAGGCAGAAAATTTAAGCGGTAATCTTTTGTTGATTCATGGGACGATTGATGACAACGTGCACCTCAACAATACGGTTCAGTTCGTAAAAGAGTTGCAGTACGCGGGGAAGCAATTTGATTTGATGCTTTATCCGAGTAACCGTCATTCCGTTCGAGATGAAAAACAGGCCGCCCATCTTCGCAAGCTGATGACGAAATTTATCCATGAGAATCTCTAGAGTGGAGACGGTGGACAAGCCTGGAATCTCAGGCTGGAATTGGAGATTTGAGATTTTGAACAGGTTTCCCTACCGAGGTTTAGCTAATTGCCTTGGTTTTTCAGTGCTTGCTCGTGCTTTCACTTCAATGATATGATTGTGTAGGTTTCTTGATTAGTTTGTGAGATTGGTGTTGACTCAATTTTAAGCGATGTCATAGGTTAGTGTGCTGTGTCATGGAGGGCACTAACTTCATAGCAGCAAGCCAGCAAAAAAAACCAAAAACCACATGGAAGTGGATTTTAAAATAGTTGCTTGGTAATGGCTATCACCACAATAGAAAACGAAGCGGCGCGACGAACGTTGTTTCCCCGTAAGTTCTATTGATCGCTGGCGAGAATTTCGCTTGCGACCTCCAAACGAACATGGGTTCGTGACTGTGTCACAGTATGGAGTTCTCTGGTGTCTCAAGGTCCAAATTTCGACGTGAAAGATCAAGTCAAGCAAGCAACCGATGTGGTTGACTTGATTGGCAGCGAGATGAATCTGCGTCGTCAGGGATCTATTTATGTTGGGCATTGCCCATGGCACGATGACCAAAAGCCCAGTTTCCAAGTCAATCCGAATAAGCAGAATTGGGTATGCTATCCCTGCGATGTGCGTGGTGATGTATTCGATTTTATCATGAAACGCGAAGGTGTGGATTTTCGCGAAGCATTAGAAATTCTGGCTGAGAGAGCTGGGATTGAGGTTCGGTCTTATCAGAAAAAAGTGGTTCAGGGATCGGCCGATGACAAGGCGACCTTATATCGGGCGATGGCGTGGGCTGAGCAGGAATATCATGAGTGTTTACTGAATTCCGATGCTGCGATTCCGATTAGAGATTATCTTGCTGAGCGAGAGATTACGCAGGAGAGTATCGAGCGTTTCCGGATCGGATTTGCTCCTTTGTCTTGGTCCTGGTTAGTGGATCGGTCAAGTGGTTCAAGTTTCTCGCCAGAGATCTTACAAGCCTGCGGCCTTGTTTCTGCTAATGAGCGGGGCGGGTGGTATGAGAGATTTCGTGGTCGGGTCTTGTTTCCGATTCGTGACACCCAAGAGCGAACCATCGCGCTGGGGGGGCGTGTCGTCCCAAGCCTTTATACCGAGGGAGACGCTCCGCCGGCAAAGTATGTCAATTCGCCTGAAACCCGTTTGTTCTCGAAAAGTAAGAATTTGTACGCGTTAAACCTTGCTCGGGGTCATGTTCAAAAGACCAACGTGAAGGACAGGCGTCTGGTGATTGTTGAAGGCTACACCGACGTCGTTGCGGCATGGCAGGCTGGTTTGACTAATGTTGTTGCCGCTCTCGGTGTTGCCTTGAATGAGCAGCATATCCGTCTGATTAAAAGATTTGCCGATGGGATTACGTTGGTTCTTGACGGTGACGAAGCTGGCCAGCGGACCATGAACACCGTGCTGGACCTATTTGTCGCTCATGATATCGACCTGAGAATTCTCAGTCTTCCGGATGGCTTGGATCCGTTCGACTTTTTAATGGCGGAGGGGGGCGAGGCTTTTCAAGCGTTGGTCGATAAAGCACCCGATGCGATTGCCCATAAAATATTGGTCGAAACGCGTGGCGTGGATTTGGTCAATGATTCCCATCGCTCTAATCAGGCCCTTGAAAATATTTTGAGAACTTTGGCCAGCATTCCGAAGACGGTTATCGAGGGTTCGACTGCCAAAAGTATTCGCGAAGATCAAATGTTAATGCGGTTGGGACGGCAATTCCAACTAACGCCGGAAATGGTACGACGGCGTCTGACGGATCTCCGGAGCAAGACTCGTGTCCGAACTGATGATCGGGAGACCTCGAGCCATCAGGATTTCGATGATTACACAAAATTTGACAAAAAGGAATCAGAACTGGTTCAGTTACTGATTCAGGATCCGTCACTGCTCGATCGAGCGGTGGAGAATGTCTCCCCGGAGCAATTCCGTATCGGGGTGCTTCGTGACTTGTATGAGATGATGGGGGAGTTTTTTCATGAAGGGAGAGGCGTCGGCTACCAGCAATTGGCGGTCGAAGTTGAGGAACCACGGTTGAGAAAATTAGTGGATTTTCTTTATGACGAAGCGATAGCAAAGAAGCAAATCTATGGGGGGCAGGCTTCGGACTACGCGATGGATTTTGAGTCACAGTTGGAGTCAATTATATTGCGATTCAATGAGCGAGAAGTTGAATCTGGCACCCAGGCCAAGATATCAAAACTACATTCCGGTGGGCTGGACGAAGACGAAGAGAAAAGAGCGTTGGAAGAATTATTTAGACAGCAGCTTCAGAAACCTAACAATTCAGTATGAGATTTTGGGAAAATTGATTGTCCAAGGCAGAGTATTTGCGGTTTGTGCGCAGGTGAAGCCGAGGAAATGTCAGTTTTCCCGCAAGATGAGATAATTAGAAGCACTTGAGTGTTTTGCAGACCCATGGATGGGAGGCAACTTAAGTGTTGATCGACAGTTGAATGTGAGATGAGTGTGCGGTGTGGCCGAGCCATCCGCGAATCCTGAGTCATTGTGTCTAGTCTGGTTCCGCGTGAGAGGGACATTCGTAGGGCAATTAATTTTGGAATCACTCTACTCGGACCTTTGTGAGGTTTTGGTTCAACATAGATCGATTGGCGTCCAACGCGAAATGGATTTCGCAGGAGTACGACGTGGAATTGACAGCGAACGGTAGCAATGCCGCAAAACAGCAGAATTTTGAAATTGATGAAAATGAGCTTGCGAAAATCATCAAGAAGGGCAAAGCCCAAGGGTTTTTGACCTACGAAGATGTTACGGGTTATCTCCCAGATGAAGTTGTCGGCGCTGAGAAACTTAACAGTTTAATTGCGGCGATCGAAAAGTCGGGGATCGAATTGTGCGACGCTGCGTCCCTTCCCGGCGATGCGTCTGCCGAAGAAATTTCTAAATCGGACTCCGATAGCGAAAGCATTGCCCCGCAAACGCTTGGTAAATTGCCCCGCCCGAGCGATGATCCGATTCGAATGTACCTAAGTCAGATGGCGGTGATACCACTTCTCAGTCGGGATGAAGAGATCTCGCTGGCCAAGCGGATTGAGATTGCGAGAAAGCGTTACCGGCGAGGGGTCCTCACGAGTAATTACGCTTTGATGGCTACGTTTGAGACGCTAAAGAGGGTTTTCGCAGGCGAATTGCCCTTCGATCGAACGATCAAAGTATCCTTGACTGAGAACCTCACGAAAGAACAAATTCAGGCGAGAATGCCCCATAACTTTAAGACGATGGAGCACTTGATAAAAGAAAACGCAAAGGATTTCAGGCTTTTAATTAGCAAGCGTGCTGCAAATGTCGAGAAGAAATCTGCAAGGAAGAGATTTCTCGGTCGCCGAGCTAAGCTAGTTGCTTTGGTAGAGGAATTGAGCCTGCGATCAAGACGAATCAGTCCTATGATCAAGCAGTTAAGGAATTTTTCGGATCGCATGAATTTGATTCGAAGTCAGTTGAGAGACCAGAGTTCAGATGCTCCTACCGAAGTGGAGAGGAAGCATCTGAAATCCGAACTGGCTCGGTTGGTCACACTTTGTCAGGAGAGTCCAGAGGGACTCGAAAAGAGAGTGAACGACTGTGAAAAGTTTTTCTCGGAATTCGAAAATGCGAAACGGCAGCTTTCGAGTTGTAATCTTCGATTGGTCGTTTCGATTGCGAAGAAATATCGAAATCGTGGTATGAGTTTTCTGGATTTGATTCAGGAGGGCAATACTGGGCTGATGCGTGCGGTCGATAAGTACGAGTACCGACGGGGATTTAAGTTCTCTACGTATGCCACTTGGTGGATCCGTCAGGCGATCACTCGAGCCATTGCAGATCAAGCAAGGACGATTCGAATTCCAGTGCATATGATCGATGTGTTATCGCGATTGCGAAATATTCAGAAGGCTTTGCATCAAGAGACACGGCGCCCTCCAACGATGGAAGAGGTTGCTGTTCGTGCTCAAATGGATGTGGAAGAAGTTCGACGCGTCCTTGATATCGGCCGTCACCCGGTGAGTTTGGATCGCCCCGTGGGCGAAGGAGATGACTGTAGTTTTGGAGAGTTCATCGAAGACACACAGACAGACAATCCCGTTCGGGCGGCAACCAACTGCATTCTCCGTGATAAAATTGACGCTCTTTTGAAGACCCTGACTTACCGAGAACGGGAAATCATCCGATTGCGTTATGGATTGGGAGACGGTTATACGTACACTCTCGAGGAAGTTGGTCGCATTTTCAAAGTGACCCGAGAACGCGTTCGTCAGATCGAAGCTAAGGCGGTTCGAAAACTTCAAAACCCAGTTCGAAGCCAGCAACTCGAAGGGTTTGTTCCGGCATTGGGGAATCTCAACCTAGGATCGGTATCGGAAAAAACTCCGCTGGATGGTTCGAGCGAATTGGACGAGGCGAGCGGTTCGGCGACCGACTCAGCCAACTCCCCTGATTTATTCGAATTAGGGGTCGTGCAGAATAATCAGTATTAATAAATGTCTGGTTGAATTACTGCAAAATCAGCTTGGAGATCAAGGAACCGCTGACCTGTGATAGTCAGCGGTTTTTTTTATTGGTACCATACTTTCTGCTTATGGATTTCTGCCGCAAGTATTAGTCGCGGAATCTAGTTGTTCTTTAAAAAAGTGGAGGTGAAAGCTAGTGAGTCTTGACTACGGGTTACTTCGAACTTTGCATCGAATGTTGCGTCAACTGACCGACATTGGTGAGCGTATGGATAAGGGACCTCGAAAGGTTCGAATCGTGGCCGCAAACGAGACTAACTTCTCAAATGCACTCGATGAAGCTAAAGCTGCTTTGCTTGAGATGCGGAAGGCCTCGAATGCGAAGCAACTCCAACTAGCTGAACGCGAAGCAAAAATTGAGGACATGAATACAAAGCTAAATATCTGTGGTTCGAATAAAGAATTTCAGTTGCTCAAGGATAGAATTGCCGCGGATCTCCAGGCTAATAGTGTATTGCAGGACGAAATTCTCGAGCAATTAGAGAAGCTCGATGTGCTGACAGATAGCGTTGATGGCGCAAAAAAGAACCACGCAAAATCGCAAGCGGATTCGAAACGAGTCAGTGATGAAGTAGCCCTTGATTTGAAGGCTCTCGATGCAGAAAAAGAGAGAATAACGACGGAGTTGGCAGCCAAGGAAAAAGAAATTCCGGGAGATTTGGCCATCCAGTACCGTCGACTGGTCACCGGCAAGGGGGAAGATGCACTTGGTGTTACCAACACTGAGACGTGTGGCAATTGCAACCAGACCCTTACTCCGCAAACGATAAATGATTTAATGATGAAACACCCTGTTTTTTGCAAGGGATGTGGATGCTGGTTGTATATTGCAGAGAATCACCCGGCTGCATAAAGCCAGCACGCAGTTTTTTTTGAGTATTCAATTTTCCGCCGATCCAAAACACAATGAACGCGTAACACTCACGACGTCTGTTCTTTCAATCGGTGGACGGCGTCGGTGCTCGGAGCATGGGTTTTCGTATTTTCCTTTGGTCGTAACGGCGAAGATATGCCCGGAATCGAACCTGATGGCGATCGCAACGCTGCCGATGGCAAAGACGCCATTGTTGTTGAGATAGGAAAACGCCGCATACAAAAAGTAGTTACACGCTTGCTCGTAGGGATTGGCGTAATTTTAGTTTTGGGCGGACTCGTTTTCCGTGCCTCCCTTATCGAGCCTGATGCTTATCGTGCCGCGTTAGCGATGTCCCATGCAGATGCGGAGGACTACCGGTTTGAGTTCGAGGAGAAGTTAATTGATCTGGGGACCGTCGTTCGAGAAAAAGAGCAATGGAAAACGACGATCACACAGTCTGAAATAAATGGTTGGCTCGCAGCCAATCGCGAGTTTTCCAAGACGCTTCCCAGCGGCGTTAGTCAGCCGAGAATTTCTTTGTCTGATGCTCGAATGTCCGTCGTTTTCCGGTGCGAGGTGATGGGCGTGAACGCGATTTTCCAGGGCGAGTTGGACGTTTTTTGTACAGAAGTCCCTAGGCAGATCGCGTTTCGAATCTTTAATGTCCGGTCGGGGTGGATTCCTCTGTCGGTCAACGCAATTGCCGATCAATTCACCATGGGAATGCTCGCCTACGGGGCGGACGTTGAGTGGGCTGAAATGGACGGCGATCCGGTTGCATTAGTACTTTTCCCAGCGGAATCGTTTCGGCTAGGAAAAACGGTCTTGACGGTTAAGGCCGTAGAAATAGAGGAAGGTAAAGTGATGATAACGGGCGGATCAAAATCAAATCGATAACGTAAGCCTGGTGTTGCCGGAAGTGAATCGTGCCCACTCGCTAGGCTCTCGAGAGGTATTGTCCGGTCCGCGTATCGACTTTGACACGTTCGCCCTCTTTGAGATATTCAGGCACTTGAACTTCTAAACCCGTCTCAAGTTTGGCAGGTTTGGTCCGGCTCGTCGCCGAATTTCCTTTTACGCCTGGATCGCATTGAGTCACGAGCAGCTCGATGGTATGAGGGATTTGAATTCCTACGCACTCTCCATTGTAGATCAGCGCTTGGACACCCTCGAGGGAGTCGGTGAGATAAGATTTTTCATTTTCAATATCCTCGATCGCTACTGAATATTGTTGAAAGTCCGTTTGGTCTAGAAAATGGTAGTGGGTTGCATCGGAATACATGAGCTTGACCTCGCGTTTCTCAAAGTCCGCATCGGTCAACGACTCGGTTCCTTTTAATGCAATGTCTACTTTCTGACGCGTCACGATGTTTCGAGCGCGAAACTTGTAAACGGTTGAGGCCCCTCGCGCAGAAGGCGAGTTGACTTTGATTGATTCGATGATGACCGGTGACCCATCGTATTCGACAATAGAGCCGTTTTTAATTTCTTTTGCTTGCATACTGGTTGAACCGAGAGCGCCTGGTTGAAAAAACTATTTGGAAAGTATCTGGAATGAGATGGAATCAGAATCAGAGTAGCGAGCTAGATTGAGGATCGAGTCCAACTCCCTCGCACACGTTGGAAATTCGCTCCATAATTAACAAAAGTCCTCCGGGGTCGAGCATTTCGCCATCTTCCTCGGATTCTTGATGGCGTTCAAAATGGTAGATATCAAATCGAGCATTGCATTTTGATAAACAGCGCAATTTATCATGTTCTTCGGTTGTGAGAGTCATGGTCTGGAATTCCTCTCGCAGATTACTGACTTGCTCAACCACTTCTTCGCCTCCGACGTAGGTAATTTCCATTGCGGAGCTGTCGTGCGGGCAAATGATCGTTACGGATTCAAATTCTCCGTCTACTTCTCGAAGATTTTTCAGTTCGTAGTTTTCGGCAATTTGCTCGATCGCAGTTTTTATCGCGGTTCCGCCGGGACGATTATGATCTTCAAAAAGCACGAAAAATGTATCGCGATAGACGTAATTGTCATTTTCAAATAGAGACACGCAGTGCTCCCGATCTATCAAAACCAAAAAATTCCCGATGAGCCGATTACCACTATTCTAGCGGTCGGCGAAGCGCAAGGTAGTATCCTAAGATGCTGCATTGGAAATGGCAAAAAGAAATAGCAAAAACTCAAGTAGTTCCTTAGCCAAGTTCTCGGGAACGCTCAGTAGCCGCCAGAACGGCGGAGATAACGGCGTCTCGAAATGAGTTTTCTTCGAGGGCTTTGATTCCCTCGATCGTGGTGCCCCCGGGACTAGCCACACCGTCTCGTAGAATTGCGGGGTGTTCGCCAGTTTCTTGAAGCATTTTTGCGGATCCGAGTACGGTTTGGATCGCCAGTTGGCGGGCGGTAGCGCGGGGCATGCCGGTCAGGACAGCCCCATCGATGAGCGACTCGATGAAGGTAAACACAAAGGCTGGGCCCGAACCCGATAGCCCGGTCACAGAATCCAATAAAGTTTCCGATACTTCAACTACAACGGCCATTGGCTCGAGCATGGCTTTGAGCGTCTGTCGATCGGAAAGGTCAACATCCGAATCGGCTGTCATTCCACAGGCACCCATGCCAATCAAGCAGGGGCGGTTGGGCATCATTCGGATGATACGTTGAGTGCCGGTTAGGCGTTGAAGCTCAAAGGTTCTTATTCCGGCGACGATCGAGCAAATCAGTGGATCATTCTTGAATTGGACGTCTTCGATGGCAAGATTGAGATACTGGGGTTTCACTGCGAGAAAAATAAGTTCACTGCAATCTGCCAGATTTTGATTCCCTTCTACGCGCGTGATGTTGTGCGCTTCTCCGATGAGTTGAACAAATGAAGCACAAGCGTCATCGCATGGATCTGAAATGAAAAAATTGATTTTTTGTTTTGCAGATTGTGCGATTCCAACTGCAAGCGCTTTGGCCATTTGGCCGGCTCCAATAAATCCTATGTTATTCAAGTCTCGATCCTTAATGTTTAACGTATTTGTCGTGGAGAGTTCGTGATTGAACGTTTCGCTCAGGTTCCTAGTGTACTGTTTGCCGAGTGGATTCACTATCGTTAGTCAGGATGACTGAAAAATCAGATTCGGTTAGCTGTTTCGCTTGATTAGAGCGGTCGGGGAGTGGTGGTAAAGCGTCATGGAATCAACCTATCTGCGGTTATTCCACCGCTGGGCTAAGTGCTGCGATTGATTTAAACTGGGGGGATGCTAAACGACTTAATTCTTGGAACCGCTGGGCATATCGACCACGGTAAAACTTCGCTCATCGGTGCCCTTACGGGGACAAACACGGACCGTCTTCCCGAAGAACAAAAACGCGGGATCACGATTGAGTTGGGCTATGCGCATCTTGATTTGCCCCCGTTTCGTTTGGGGATTGTCGACGTTCCCGGCCATGAAAAATTTGTCCGTCAAATGCTTGCCGGAGCCACGGGGATGGACCTGGCCTTGCTGGTGGTGGCAGGTGACGATTCGATCAAGCAGCAGACCAAAGAGCACCTCGATATTCTGCGAATGCTTGACTTACCCGCGGGTGTAATCGCATTAACGAAGTGTGATCTGTCGGATCCTGAATGGCTTGAATTAGTTGAAGAAGAGATTCGTCAAATGGTTGCGGATACTTTCCTGAAGGATGCGCCCATTATTCGCACCAGTTCTAAAACCGGAATGGGAATCGATGCGTTGAAAGTCGCATTGCGGGACGCGGCCGAGACGGTCGCCCTAACGGATCGCGCTAATAGAAAAGATGCTCCGTTTCGAATGGCTATTGATAGGACGTTTACGATCGATGGATACGGAACGGTGGTAACCGGATCGGTCAATAGTGGTCGAGTCAGCGTGGCAGATCAGGTTCAGATACAACCTGGTAATCGTACCGTTCGCGTACGAGGAATTCAGAATCACGATTCGGCATCTGAGACCGTTTCCCGAGGTCAGAGGGCGGCAATTAACCTTGCGGGGGTTCACCATCTCGAGATCGACCGAGGTCATGAATTATGTGCCTCCGGGCATTTGTTGCCATCGACTTTGATGACGGTAAAGTTGCATTTACTGGATCGACTGAATAGGCCCTTAAAGGATCGGACGCGAGTACGGTTTCATGTTGGGACGGCGGAACTGTTTGGGAATTTACGTCTGTTGGGGGTGTCGGAATTGGAGCCAGGCCAGGAGTGCTACGCTCAGGTTTTTCTTAATGATGCAGCAGTCGCGGTTTGGAATCAGCCCTTTGTTGTTCGATTACAATCGCCAGTGGAGACGATTGGCGGTGGTCGTGTACTTTCGCCCAATGCAAAGCGGATTAAGAAGGCTACTGATTTAGATCTTAAAATGATATCGGATTTGACCAGTCTTGATTTACTAACACGGGCTTCTGCGAGTGTCTATCTTTCGGATGATCTTGGCTGGACCCCCGCGGATTTAGCCAGAAGTGCCGGTGTGGTTGGATTTGAGGAAGTGTTTGAGCAATTAAAGGAAAACGGTGACATCATTGAGATTCCGATTTCGATGAATCGTAGCGTGAAGGTCCATCGGAGTCGTTTCCAGCATCTTGCCGATCGGATCATAAAAACACTTGAGCGTTTGCACCGCCTCCAGCCCCTTCGATTCACACATCCTCGATCGGCATTGAGTGTTGAGTTCAAATATCTCGATACTCCGGAATTGCTCGATTTAGTCATCGAAGAATTAAAGCGAGAGAAAAAAATAGTCGCCAATGTTAATTCGGTCGGGATCGTCGGTTATGGCCCGAAACTGTCCAAAGGGCAGAAGGCATTGTTGGGAGAATTGACTGAAATCGTTAGAAAAGCGGGCCTGAAGGTTCCGACGGTCAGTGAACTAGAGTCGTCGGCAAAGAAAAATAAAGAGTCGGTTCGAGAGTTGTTGGAGATGGCAAGCGAGAACGGCGATCTACTTAAAATCGCGCCGGAGTACTACATTCACGGCGAAGTCGTGGCAGAAACCAAGCGAAAATTAGTTGAAAAAATCGTAGCAGCCGACGGGCTGACGATGAGTGAGATTCGACAAATTTTGGATACCAGTCGGAAGTACGCCATCCCATTGTGCGAGTATTTTGATAAGACCGGTTTTACAAAGCGAGATGGTGATAAACGATTATTGGGAAATCAGGGAGAAACCTAGACGCGCCGGAGTTGGCAATGTTTTTAGGTGCATTTGAATTGAGTTGGATGGTTCCGTGGGTAGACGCTTGAAACTAATGCGGATTGCGGAGATCGATGTATATCTGCACTGGACTTACTGGCTGGCACCGCTTTACATCATTTATCGTACCCGGCTCTTTGGCGATCAGGCATGGTTCGTGACCGGGATCTTGTTTTTTCTATTGCTGAATTTATCTTTGTGTGTGTTGCTCCATGAATTGGGGCACGCTTTGATGGCGCGGCGATTCGGTGTCACCGCAAAGGACATCATTATCACACCGATTGGTGGGTTGGCTCGGTTGGAGGGTATGCCGAGAAAACCGAATCAGGAGTTCTTGATTAGCCTTGCTGGGCCAGCGGTAAATTTGATGATTGCAGCGCTGTTGGGAGGGGGGATTTATATTGCCGGCGGCACGCTTTTGCCGACGATCAGATTTCAGGGATTGAGTCAGTTACCTGTGATCATGCTGTGGATCAATCTGGTGCTGTTTTTGTTTAACTTGTTTCCGGCCTTCCCAATGGACGGAGGACGCATGCTCAGAAGTATCCTTGCACGGTGGATGTCGTATTTTCGAGCGACCATGATTGCGGGGCGGCTAGGGCAGTTCAGTGCGTTGGTGTTCGCGATTTACGCTTTTCTCGAGAATCAATATCCATTGATTCTTGTCGGTGTTTTTGTATTTCTCGCCGCTCAGTTCGAATTGAATCAAGCGCGAGTTTCGCAGGGTAACGAAATCGAAAATGAACCGTCGGAGGCGTGATTTCAGTTTTAAGGAAAGACGCCCCGGATCATCTCATCGGTCCGATCGAGCTGCGGGAAATTCGCCACATCTGATTTGGGTACGTAAATTGAAAAACCACGATCTTGGTAGACGGATTTCCAGCCAATTTCTTTTGCAGTTTGAGATTCGTTCTGAGCGAGTAATTTCCCCAAGGGAGAGTTGACGGGAATTAACACCGCGTGAGTATCGTATCGGTTGAGCGTCGCTTTCCAACCGTCTTTTGCCTTATAGAAATCATCGTTTTCTACGATTGCCCCGTCGGGATAGGCAACCTCGTAACGACTGTCGATGCTTACTTTGACTTGAGGGTAAAGCTTCCATTGAACAAACGCGCCGGCGGAGAATGGTACAAACAGATTCAGTTGATCTTCCAATTTTTGATGGCTGAGATATTCGACTGCGCCGACGGGGTAAATGATCTCATGTTTTTGGGTGCTAGTAATTTGATTCGGGATTTTTAATTCCCAAAATCGAACATTGATTGAATAGCCTAATGCAATCATGGCAAGCGAAAACGCGGCGACGGTTATTTGAGCACGATAGTTATCGAACATGTTTTTGATTTCCTGTCCGAGCCCTGAACGTTCAATCATAGGAGGCACCATGCAGGCCCAGGTGACCGCGTAGAGCGAACCGTGGCGATAGTGTTTGGCTGCGAGATAGGCAGTCAAGAGAATGGCCATGCTCTCGAAAATGGAGGTTCGCCCTTCCCGCCAAATTGCATAGGCTGCAATCAATACAGAGATTCCATAGATCAGGGGCAGGCGAATTTCCCAGATTGGTCGCCACTCAAGAATTAGCGGTCGATCCATAGAAACGGCGCGAATCAGGTAAGGTACGTAGTCCCAGCCGTAGGGATTTACGATTAGCAAAATCAGTGTGACGATTCCAATAAGGATCAGGTGCCAAACCCGCTGAAGTGTTTTTTGTGGCGAACGCGTCTCGAGAATCGCTTCGATCGTTCGCGCCAAACAATAGACTCCCAAAATCCCCATCCCAGATACCACGCCACCGTGCATATTCGACCATACAATGAATAGCGGAAACCAAATCAGCGCCCACCATCGATTTCCTCGCCGATCAAGATCGAGTAAAAAGAATAAGATCACTAAAAATAATAGAGTAAATAGTTGTGCACGGATGTTGTTGAACGCCATCCAACCGCCGAGGTTTAAGGCGAAAGGTGCGAGAATTGAAAATACTGCGAGAGTTGCGCCTTGTTTTTTTGCATAAAAAAAGCAACCTAGGCAGACGGCGAAACTCAGGAGATATTTCAATGCGACCAGGGCTGAGGCGCCAAAACCTGTCGAGACGGTGGCAAGGTAAATGACGGCACCGGTGCCCCATTCGTGATGGACTACTGTTTCGTTGGTAGGTGTATAGGCAAAGGCATCGGTCCTTGGCATCGTGCCTTCGGATTCCATTTGCCGGTAAAGTGCCATTTCGTGAAACAGATCGAGATCGACGATCATATTTTTAGAGGCGACCGCGAGCACGCCGCCTAGTAAGGCGAGTGTGATTGCCAACGGCATTAGTCTGGAAGAAGAAGGCATTAGATACTCAGCATGCGGTCGATTCGTATGACCCTAATCAGTCGCTCGACGGATGGTAGCAGAAGCTATCCTCTTGATAGAATGCCGATTGTGAGTCAAAAACAAAATCGAAACACGTTGCGATTCTGATTGAATTTTTTTAACACTTACAGAATGCTGGTGCTCTATGCAGAGTAAGGCTTGTCTTACTTTGCTTCGCTAGCTTCGTCGGCTCCCTCGGAAGCTGGATCTTGTGGAGCGACCTGCTGTGCCGGCGACTCGCTAAGTCGCTGTTTGTACGTACCCATGTCACATCCGGAAAACACCGCGAGTGAAATTAGATTCAAAATGGCAAGGGATGTGAAACTAGGTTTTCGGTTCGATAAAGTTGGCATATCGTAAAACTTATCTACTGGGCGAATTAAATAAAGGGAATATCGATTTGTCTGAAAGTTAGACCGTCTCTATCTTATCCAATTTGATTCGTCTTTCCGAGGTGTTTTCTGAAAATCAACGATAGTCTTGATGGACTTCTAGCTCATTGACGAGGTCGCTGAGCCATCCAAGGAGGCGGCTTGGTTCAAGGATTTGGTGCAATAGGGAAATAAAAAAAGCGTTGATCTCGCAAGAGACCAACGCTTCGTGTTCCCTGGCACTGGGACGGAGTTCGTCCCAGTGCACAGTTCAAGCTCAGCCGTGAGCACTTATTGTAACGGTTGACCCAGAAACCGTAGTTACAACAAGCAAATTATGCTCTACCCCCAGGAGGGAGGGTGGTGCAAGATTCCCGCGATTCAAGCACCGGCGACTGATCTTAAGGTGTTTTGTTTTCGATTGAGGGTTAGTTAGTTCTGATCTAGCTCTTTAGGAATCAGATGTGTTTTTGATGAATTACGTTTACTGAAGCAGATTGAGCGACGCAATACCGATTCGTGATTCTTTTCTGGGGAAAGCTGCCTGCTAGCGTCTAGTTGTCTTAAGCCTCGATATTACCGTTGTTTTCGCGTTCCATCTGCTCATAGTAGTGGGGCTGGAATAGGGTCTAAGTTCGGTAGTCGTCGATGTCAAAGATATTTGGTTGATCATCGAGTGGATGGTCAGGTTCTGAAAATACAGCGTTGTCGTACAGCCATGCTTGGCAAACATCTCGATCGGTGATGGTCCAGTTCTCTTCGCCGATCAAAGCAAAAGGGCGTTCACCACATCCTGCGATGATCACTGCATCGTTTGGTTTTGCGTGAGTCAACGCCCATTCGATCGCCTTAAATCGGTTGGGGATCAATTGTGCTTTGGCGGGGTCTTTAAATCCATCGAGAATCTGGTGGGCCGGTTCGTAGTCGACCATTTGACCGACCGCAGTGTTGGTAATGATAACGTGATCGGCGGCTCGCTCGGCGATCTCTCCGAGTCGTTGACGCTCCCGCTGTGAGTGATTTTCATCAATGGAACAAACGCACCAGATGTTGCCTTTTGTATTTTGACGGATTGATCGAATGGCGTTAGCAAGTTGTCCACTGCTTCGTGCGGAGTCGATCCAGACCCCGAAATTCTGACCGCATTCAATTTTCTCAAGACGCCCAGGAATTTGACCAACCGATTCAAGGCCTTTGGCAATTGTTTCAATTTCGATTCCCTGAGCGAGACCGACGGCGGTAGCGGCAAGGCAGTTGTAGATATGCTGGTCACCGATGATTGTCGTTCTTACCGGTATCGAATCAGATCCAGCAGTTATCATAAATGTCTGATCACCCGCCGAGCAGTCGATTAGTTTGGCTGTTATATCGGCTTCCTGTTTGATGCCGACGGTTAGAACGGGTCGATCAATTCGACTCAACAAAAAGTGGGTTTTGGGGTCGTCGGCATTGATAATGGCGAGGCCACCTGGCTTGAGCTTCTCCAATAGTCGGAGCTTGGCCCTTTGGTAATTTGCATCAGAACCATGAAAGTCGAGATGGTTTTCCCTAATATTGGTTAAGATTGCGATGTCGAGTTCGACGCCGGCAAGGCATCTTCTCGCGAGTGCGATACTTGGGACCTCGATAACTGCGTTTTCGCAATTGGCGAGTGCCATGGAATTCAATTGTTCTGCAAGCCATGGCGGATTTAATTCGAGAGTCGGAATTGAGTTTTTATTTTTACCCTGGGCAACCTCAATCGACGAGATCAAACCCGTGGTCTGCCCAGCGGCCTTTAAGATTCCTGAAATTAGGTGACAGGTTACGGTTTTTCCATCGGTTCCTGTGACGCCGATCGAGTTTAACCGCCGGCTCGGATGACCTGCGAGTGCCTGACAGATCATTCCATAGGCTTCTCGGGAATCGTCGACTAGGCATTGGGGACGATTAGTTGTCAACAAACGTTCGGTAACAATAGCAGTCGCTCCGCGAGCGATTGCCTCTTGGGTAAAATCATGGCCATCTTGTTCGGAGTCCATGATGGCAACGAAGAGGTCATCGGTTTGACAATCTTTCCAAAGTCCGCAACAAGACTGGAAATAGACATCATCGGCGCCAACCAGTTTGGCGTCCGGAAGAATATCCCGAAGCCTGATGCCACGATTTGTATTAGTATTTAACAGCTGGGTACTCACAAGGCCTCCTTGCCTGGCGAATGCCAAAATTCAAAAATGCGAAATCATTCGCAGTAACTCGCGTTCAAACAAGCATTACACTTGGTCGAGGGAGCGAGTACGTGTCAGCGTCCTGCCAACGAAATCGATTTTCATTAAACGCAAACTTTCGTCAAGGTTGATCATTGCCCGACACGGTCGGTTTTAAGTGAAAGCGTCAGGCTCAGAAATCGATAATTCGGAATTGACACGGCTCAAAATCGCATGAATATGACGTTTTCCGAGCAAAAAAGTTGGGTTGCCGTGGTCAAACATTTTCCTTGAATTTAGCATGCTAGCTGCATGCGGTTCTAATGGAGTCGATTCTCTTGTAAGCTTAGCTGAGGATGATATTTAGATTCCCGTCAGTTGTTTCGGGCAGAGTTAATTTTAGTTTTGTATACCTTTTGATTTTGTTGACAGAAAAAATTGCATGGATGAAGATTTTGACGTCATGTCACTGGCGGCGTATTTGCACTTATCACCGGAGCAAATTCGTAAAATGGCGAGTCGAGACCGTTTGCCCGGTCGGCGGGTAGGGGGTAAATGGCGTTTTTCAAGGGCCGAGATTCACCAGTGGTTTGAGAAGAAAATAGGGGCGTCGGACGAACAAGGGTTAACCGAAGTCGAGAAGGTTCTGTATCGCAACCCGGGCAGCGATGCCGAGGATGAGCCGCGTATTTCTGAATTGTTGATGCCGGAGACGACTTATGTTCCGTTATTGGCAAGAACCAAGAGTTCGGTAATCAAAAACGTTTGCGATTTGACTGCTCAAACGGGTAGACTATGGGATCCCGTGAAAATGGCGGAAGCATTGACCAGCCGCGAGGAGTTGCATCCCACTGCTTTGGGCAATGGAGTTGCGCTTTTGCATCCACGGCGTCCGTTGCCATCTATCATGGGGGACCCTTTTCTTGCTTTGGGCATAACCACGTCGGGTATTCCCTTTGGTGGTCCAAGAGGTTGTTTGACGGATGTGTTTTTTTTGATTGGCTCCACCAGCGAGGCAGTTCATTTACGAGTTCTGGCTAGATTAAGTCGATTGATTCAGCAGGCGGACTGGTTAACTGAGCTACGAAAGACCGAGTCTTCTACAGAGGCGTGGCAGGTTATTAGCGACGGCGATACTCGTCTCGACTAATAATAGTAATTTGGCAATGGAATGAGCGGGGAGAGGAAGAATGGCGATGCATAAGGTCTTGGTGTCGGGTGATTTTTGGCATACCGATTTTCAAAAAATCGTCTCCAAATTTGATGTTCCGGTAACGTTGGTGCCATTCGACAAAGTCGATACGGTCCTAGGGCAAAATTATGATCTCGTCGTCTTGGCTCAGTCGAGGCGGGACCAATTTTTGGAGGCTGACGTTGAGCGTCTGTTAACGAATTTCCCATCCGTTCCGATTGTTGGATTACTGGGTAGTTGGTGTGAGGGCGAATCTCGATCTGGGCGTCCGTTTCCCGGAATTATTCGGATTTATTGGCATCAGTGGGAGGGGAGGTACTCCCAGTTTGTCGAACAGTTGGAAAAATCCGGAATTACGAGTTGGCATGCTCCGCGGACAACAACCGATTCCGATCACGTCGTCGCACAAACGATACGCAAAGACCTTTCTCTTGGTTCTGGAATCATTGGAGTCAGTGCGTGGACACGGTCGGAATTCGATATGTTGGATGACGCGATTGGTAGTTTAGGATTGCGTTGCCGTTGGGTAGAAAGATCCATTTGGGATGCCGCGTCGTCGGCGACCGTGTCGGTCATGTGTGTCGTGGCAGATTCTTGGACAGCTGAATTGGAAAAGCGAATTCGGTGGTTAAACTCCGAGATCCCTGACGTTCCCTTTGTCCTTTTGCTCAATTATCCGAGGCAGTCCGACTCTAAGTCGATCGAGGCGGCGGGGGTTTCGGCGGTGGTGTCAAAGCCGTTTGAGCTGCAGGATCTTAAAGCAGCGATCGCGCAGGCGGCGGGACAAGAACTTGAGCGTCTGAAGGCATAAAGGCTTCTCAGGGCGTTGAATTACGTCTAAGATTTTCGGTTAGACAATAGAGACTATGTATTGTCTGTGACTTGAAATCCGCATCCGAAGCCAACTTGCCATGAATCAACTGTCCCCCGATATTCATCTTGCTCTGAAATGCTGGTATTTAACGGGTGCAACAGCCAGTGGCAAAACTAAAGTCAGTTTAGAGCTCGCCCAGCTTTTAGACGCTGAGGTCATTTCTCTTGATTCCATGGCTATTTATCGGGGAATGGACATTGGGACAGCGAAACCCGATCTAAATCAGCAGTCGGTGATAACGCATCACCTCATCGACATTGTCGATCCCCCCGAATCTTTCAGCGTGTCTGAGTATCGCGAGTCCGCGTTGGCAAAAATTCGCGAAATTCACGCGGCGGGAAAACAGGTTCTTTTTGTGGGAGGAACAGCGCTCTATCTCAAAGCGTTACTTCGCGGTTTGTTCGAGGGCCCTCCAGCGGACTGGGATTTTAGAAAAGAGATCGAGGAGGAGATTGAGAACTCCGGGGCTGAATTTCTCCATCAGCGACTGGCCATGGTCGACCCTGTTTCGGCACACAAACTACACGAGAATGATCATCGTCGGATCATTCGAGCACTTGAGGTATACAAACAAACTGGAATACCCATCAGTCATTGGCAGATGCAATTTGATGAGGGTAGACAAGCGGATCAGTGCCGGGTGTTTACGATGCGGCATGCCCGCCCGGTTCTCCATCAGCGGATTGAAGAGAGAGTTGAGTCAATGTTTACAAATGGGTTGGTGGACGAAGTGAAAGGCTTACTTGAGCGTTGGACAGACATCGGAAAAACCGCCTCCCAAGCCGTCGGATATCGGGAAGTGATCGAGTTTATAGAGAACACGATGACCAAGGAAGAAACTGTTGAGCGGGTTCGGGTTAGAACTCGGAAATTTGCTCGTCATCAGGAAACTTGGTTTCGGGGCATGTCCGAGTGCCGGATTATCGACATTGAATCTGATTTTGAACCCTCTGAATTGGCGAATCAGATTGCCAGTGCAGGGCGGGAGGTCGTCGTCAATTAACGTTTCAGCGTTGAACCGCTTCAACTACAAGCTTTCTAAGAGGGATGCTTTCTAGCTATGAAGCAGGTCGCTGTGCCGATGGCCTCTACTTGGATTCAAAATACGGCGTTCTGTGTGGCGAATTCGATTTTGCATTCCAGCCATTCCGAAGCGGCGATGTAAAGATAGCTTCCTAGTGATTGTTCGCCTGTTGGAAATATTGCTCGGCCTCTTTGACCGGAGTGCAGGACGCTACTTTGATCGGGTGCCAATTCAATAAAAGCGTTGAATCGGGGCGCGAGGAATTCAAATTTAGGGTCACCAATCTTGTTGTCGTTTTCTGTGACTGGGCGGACAGGAAGTGGGCCGTTTGCATGGGCGCAGAGTGAGGGGTGAGTCGAATGAGTAGATGCCCGCGGGTTAATGCGAGAAAGTAGAGATTGAAATACGGGAAGTCCTGGCATGACGATTTTTATCGGTTCGCCCAGACTATTGCGAATCGAATCGAGATCGCGTTGATCAATTGAGACGACAACCTCTTTTGTGTTCAGCGGCGCAATGGTAAGAATTTCGTCGCCGCGGTGAGCGAAACTGCCCAACCGGCTTTCAAGATCCCGTTGAAAGATAAATCCGTCCAAGGGTGCGAATATTTTTAATCCCTCTGCGACAGCCTTTTTCTCTGCCAACTGAGTTTTGAGTTCCCTTTGCTTGTTTTGTTCCGCGAGTGCGAGTGACCTTTGGCCTTGCTTACGGTAGATCCGGTACTGGACCTCGGATTCTTTGATCAAACGGCTTAGCGCGGTCACTTCGTTACTGATTTGAGGGTTTTCCAAGACGATGAGCGGTTGTCCTTTGCGGACTTGTTCTCCGTCGCTGACGAGGATCTTCTTAATGAAACCCGCAGCATCAGCTCGTAGAAACGTTTCATTGGAGAATTGAATAATTGCCGGAGCTGATTTAATGGCAGGTGCTTTGAGTGCGGTGAACAGGAGTGTTCCCAGACCAAGTAAAACGGACAGGCTCAAGGCTGTTCTCAATAGACGGATCGGTCGCTGAGAATTCACTCCCAAGAGGGGTTTTAAAGTACGGTAAATTGGAAGTCCAAACCAAAGAGTAACACCGAGTACGCTCAAGAAGAGTCCGAGGCCATCGAATAAAACCCCCGCTCCGATGATCAGGCTTAGGCTGATCGAGATCTTCCAAAAGAACGCGAGGCAACCGTAAACTGCGACCGCTCGGCGTTCCTTGGGTTTGCAAATATTGGGTGTTTTAACAAGTCCGAATAGAAGGCAAAGCGTTCGGTCGCCGAACCACTTGGCCCCCTTGCTGTAGAGGTTGGGGATATTTAAAAAATCGGAAAGCAGAAAGTAGCCGTCGAATCTCATTAGTGGATTCGCATTAAACAAAATTGTTGTCAGGCTAGACATGATGAAAATGTTGAATGCAATGTTGGCAGCTAAGCCGTCCGATTTAGTCCAGATAATGATTGCAATGAATGAAATGAATAGCTCAACGTACATCCCTGCCGACGAGACAGCCATGCGATGCCAGCGATTCGTGAATCGCCACATCGACGTCACATTGACGTAGGCCATGGGTGTGAAGAGGATAAGCAAAATCCCTGCTTCAGGGACTTCTCCACCATATTTTCGACAAGCGATTCCGTGGGCCGACTCGTGAATGAGTTTAAGTAAAACCCAGATGATCAAAAGCCAAATCCAGCTAAATCCAGAAAGGATCCCCGTCGATGCGACTGATAATTGATCCCAATGATGGTAAAGCTGGACAGCCGAGTAAACTCCGATTGTGCACCAGATTGCAAAAAACCAAACTGAAAAAACCCATTGAAAATATGGCTGGATTTTTGAGAGCAGACGATTCGGATTGAAAATTCGAAATTTGCAGCTAATTGGATTAATCCAAGCCATTATTTTTTGCCGACTGATTCTGCCTGCCTGCAGATTCAATCGTTGGCTGTTATCAAATTCCTTGCCGTAGGTAAGATTGGTCTGGACCAACCATTGACTGACTTCGATTGCGAGTTGGGTGGTTACGGTTGGGTCTTGGGATTCGTTGGAAGAATTGAGAAGAATAACGATTTCGCGGGCCGTTCTTTGGCCGTCAATTAAAGCAATGAAACGATATTCCCGCTCTCCGACTTGAAAATACTTGCTTCGAACTGGATCTTCGATGACAACAAATGTGGTCTCGCCCTCCCATCGCGAGTCGAATTTTAATTCGGATCGAAGGGTGAGCGTAGAATCCAGCCAAGGGTCAGAATTACTATTTTCCACCTGGGAATCGGGTCCCTTGGTCGGGTTTTTATCAGAGCTACTCATGGTTACCAAATTGTCCAGTATCTCAATGACTCCCAGCCCTGGTGAAAGAGATTCCAACCGAGCGTTGCCTTTTTCGTCTTGATTTTCGCCGACCCTTGCATTCCAGGTCGGAATTGGTTGTGAGCGTTGGGGAGACGGACGCGAGCGACAAAGACGCTTTGCGTGTCAACGATCTCCGTACATGGATGAATATGTTCAATTTTTCCAGACCAGGTTTCGAGCGGAAATGCATTGAGTTTGAAGGTGACCGGCATGCCTGATTTGACGTACTGGATTTCCGATTCAGGAATTTTGATTTCGGCTACCATTTCGGTCAACGGTGCGATTTCGAACAACGTCTGCCCCATTTCCAGAGGTGCTCCCTCAGCTTTTTCGAGGTCGCCGTTTAAGACGAGTCCGTGGATTGGGGATCGGACTTCCAGTTGTGTTAATTGTTGTTCAAGGATTTCAATTTTAGATTGAAAGCGATTCATTTCGCTTGACGCGATTTGTGATTCCGCGATGTTTCCCAAGGCCAACGCTGACTCTCGTCTTTTTTTAGCTCCGTCGTAGTTCGCGCGAATACCCGATAACTCTATTCGTAACTTCCTGCCATCGAGCAGGGCGATCACTTGATCGACGGCGATCGTGTCTCCACTCTTGACCAGTGTTTTTTCGAGGATGCCATCGTGAGGTGCGGCCACAAAACGCCTAAATACCGGTTGCAATTCACATTCGCAATTGACCCGGTAGGTGAGAGGGATGAGCAACACCGCGATAAAAATAGAAATCGCAAGCAACAAGGCATGAGTTCGGTTGCTGGATGTTAGCTTGTTTAGTCCAGCTGAAATTATATCTTTCGCTCCACGGTTGGCTCGAATTACGACGTCGACGTGACTCGATGTCATTTGAACCAATTTACTGCAATAGGTTCGGTAATGATTGTTTTCTAATTTTTCACGGGGACATGCGAGCAGGACAACACCGAGTTTTCGATCATCACCGGTGATTAGTGGGATGCAGATGCAGGCTTCAGCGCCATTGGATTTACAGTATTTTTGAAGAGAGAGTTGCTCGATGGATCCGGTTTTTTCCTTGTCAGGAAAGCAGGCTTCGACGTTCTGTTGAGCGGTCTGCTGACAGGCATGGAGAATGGTTTTGTTTGACTCTGCGTTAAGATCGATTTGCTCAACATCCGAGATCGCTCTTAGCGAAACAGCGTTTCTTCCCTCGGCTAAACAGATTGCGACTTGTTCAGCGTCACAAAGACGACGTAAATGATTAGCAAGAATTACGATGGCTTCGGAGACCGATTGGGTTTGATCGAGTGAGTGAATCAAACCGATAGAATCGCGAAGATAACGGCTTTTGTTTTCTTCTGTGTTTAAATTTTGTTTTTGGTGCCAACGACCGATTGCCTCCGATGCAATACCGGCAAGCCATTGTAGACGTAGGACGCTTTCCGTTTGGGCGGCAAAACAACCGATCAAAACACCGTCGATTTGAGTATCTGATTTTTTATTAATCTGTTTCGAGATCGGCGATACGACCAGAGTCGTGTGGAGCGAAGTTTGGACCGGAGAGGAGCAAATATGATTGGTTCGGGAAACTCGAGAGATCATCGCCCTCACCTGTTCTTCGACGACTGGCCACAGCGGATCGTCTTCGGGACTGGATAGAAGCTGCGGGAGCTCAAATTCCCCTTGTTCATTTTTTTGAATTGCCCAAACGCTAAGGCAGTCGGTTTGGCGTTTGAGGATTTGGCTAATGTTCGAATGAAGTTGTTCGATCGTGTCGCTATTTCCGATCGCAACCCCAAAATGTTGCAGCAATCTTTGGTCGGAAAATGAGTAGTCCGTCTGCTCTGTATTGTTTGGAGTACGCGGTCCTTCTCCCGTGCCATTCGCTGGTGGTGGCGTCGCGAAATCAAATTTTAGAATTTGGGGATTCATTGAGCGGGCTTTGTGATTTTCTTTGATAAGTCCTCTGTCGGTGAGAGGGTGTTAGAAGCTGAGTGAACAACTCTCGCCACTTCGTAAATTCAACGAAGGGTTCTCGATGAGTAGTTTTATTTCAACGGTTCCAGACTGCGAGTCAGTTTCAACGCCAATGCGATGCACTGTTCCTTCGACTAAAGAACCGTTTTCCAAGCGGATTGTGTATTCTTTACCCATCGCAAATTCGTCTAGTTGCTCACTCATTATCGCAAACGAGGCGAGAAGCTTGTCAACTTGGATGATCGTGGCGACTTCCGGGTGAAGAGGCGATAAGAATTCCCCTTCGCGCCGATGGATCTTGGCGACAATTCCGTCGAAGGGGGCGGAAACCGTACGTCGATCCAGTTGGACT
>JAPKBL010000146.1 GCA_028823415.1 Mariniblastus sp. | reverse complement strand
TTTTTGAAAATTCCGTTAGCGGTTTCTCCGCTACCAACGGCTCCCAAGTGCTTTTGGGCAATCGGGGGATTTCGTATGCTAGGTTGCGTAATTGCGATAAAAAGTTAAGAGTTGAGGATTGAAATTCCAATCAGTGGATTCGGAAACCTAAATAATTTAGCATGCAGGTTGAACGAGATTGACACCGGATAGATGGTCCCAAGGAAAATAAAGTCTTGAGGTGATTCAGATTGACGGAATATCGGACGAAGCCCAAGAACTTGCTGAAGGCAGAATGCAACGAAAAGCACTTCTGTTTATCTGGTTTGTTATTGGATTGGTTGGGCTAGCGATATTCTTTTATGGCCGTTACCAATTGACCCGAGCGCGGGGAAGCGGGACGTGGCCTCTTATCGACGGCGAGATCGTCACCTCGAGGATAGAGGCCCACACCAGTGAGGAGGGCACCTACCAATCGGCCAATATCGAATATCGCTATCAAGTCGACGGCAAGGAATTTAAGTCCGAGGTAATTGTCATCGGGGGCCATAGCTATAGCGCTTACGGTGCAGTGGCTCGCTATCCACAAGGGCAAGCTGTGAACGTCGCCTACAACCCGGCCAAACCTCATCAAGCTGTTTTGGAGCAGGGCGTTGAATCAACTGTACCATCAAACCTCCGCATTGGTTGATACCTTAGCGAATTTAGAAGGCGGATCTTTCGCTGCATATTTCATTACGCATCGTGAAACGCAACAAGAGACTGAGCCTCATCTTGGATTGTGACTGAAAAACAGAAAATTCAGTTTGCGTTTGATATTTATCGCTACTGTGAGCGTTGTCGCGGCAAATTTCGTTGGCTTGCTTGCTGGGCTTTTGGCACTTACGTTCTTTGAATTCCACGTGATGGAAGTTATCGCGATACTGAAGGTGACGAAAGCACTTAATCGAACGCAAGATAACAATGCGACGCATGCCAATCCGTCTGGGTAGCACCAATGGTCTTTCAGTGAGGGTTCGTCCGACTTTATTTTGACAGTTCAAACTGGGTTGGTTCTAATTAAGTATGATCGTCGGCTCGGTGACCGTTCACGTTAACCCACAGGAATGAATGACCTCTGACATTGCGATCTAGGTTGTGTTGTTCATGAGAGGTTGCCATCCCAAGGCTGACGGATTTCTCGGAATCTGGATCGAATAGGCGACTAGAGCGTCACACACTCTGCACTTACTTCCTTTGAAGAATAACTGTTTTGGATGAATGAAATATGCTACGTCTCCTGTTTGTCGCACTTCTATTGGCGGTTGGTTCCACGATTTTGGCTGCGCAAGAACCGTCGGATACCAACTACGACGAGACGAAGATTCCCTCGTACGAACTTCCAAACCCCTTGATCGACAACGGGGGCCAGTCGGTTGGGCGGGACGAATGGGTTGCCTATCGTCGTGCGGAGGTACAGCGACTGTTGGAAGATTCGGTATATGGGAGAACGCCCAGTCGAAAATTGGCGGTAAGGTACCAACTGATTGATGCTGACCCGAGTGCGCTTGATGGGCGTGCAACGCGGAAACAAATTGCCGCATTCTTTGGTGAAGACGAGTATCGACTCGACATCTTACTGTACATCCCAAACAAACCTAAAGTTCCTGTTGCTGGCTTTGTTGGCATGAATTTCAATGGGAATCATACAGTCCATGCGGACTCGGGAATCATTAAACGAGGTACGGAAAAAGCGCGTGGCGCTTCCGCAAGTCGCTGGCAAGTGGAAACGATTATCGATTGCGGTTACGCGCTGGCGACGATCCATCGCGATCAGGTCGATCCCGATAATTACCGAAATGACTTCACCGACGGCATTCACCCTTTGTTTTATGGGAAAGGCCAAACGAAACCTAATCCGACCCAATGGGGCTCAATCGGTGCATGGGCTTGGGCTTTGTCGCGAGTGCTCGACTATCTGGAAACAGACGAACAGGTCGACGCTTCGCGAATTGCTGTGATCGGTCACTCACGACTCGGAAAAACAGCCCTTTGGGCGGGAGCACAGGATACTCGATTCGCGATGGTGATCAGCAACAATTCTGGTTGTGGCGGGGCGGCACTATACCGGCGGTGTTACGGCGAACGGATTCATCACATGATCAAACCGGTTGGCTACTGGTTCTGCACTAATCATCACCAATACCAAAAAAGAGAATTCGAATTACCGGTGGATCAACACATGCTGATGGCACTCGTCGCGCCTCGGCCACTTTACATTGCCAGTGCCACGAACGATCGTTGGGCTGATCCAAAGGGCGAGTTTCTTGCAGCCAAACATGCGAGTCCCGTTTATGAACTCTTTGACCAACCTGCTCTTTTGGAATACGAATTTCCCAAACCCGATCATCCGATCCATTCGACAATTGGTTATCACCTCCGGAGGGGTGATCACGATGTCACCGCCTATGATTGGAGTCAGTATCTAAAGTTCGCAGACCAAAATTTGAAGAAAGACTGATCTCTGCATTTCGATTCCTCTCAAATAATGAGAGTCGTTGAAATAACGGATTCTGAACGAAAGTCGCAGAATTGGAGTTGACTCGGACTCCGGTTTTCAGCGTCGTTTCCCAGGATTATAATTTGCGGTCAGCGACGCGAACTCCCTCGCGCGGCCGACCCGTTTCGCTGGATGTTATGCATTACTAGCTAAAATAAAACGAGGTTTATATAAGCAATCCTTCCGAGCCAGTTAAAACTCGAGAGCTTCATAATCACCATTTTGATTCTGCGATTTGGAATGATTTGAAATTTAGGGACGATGATATGGCTATATCTACCTATGGCAAAACGGGGACAACTTGGTTACAGCAAATTCTCGCTCAGCTTTGTTTAACAGCGAAGAGGGATTGGAAGTTGCTGAAATGTCCCCATGGCTCGATCTGTGCCTTCCGCCGAAGGAAGTAAAACTGCCGATAGTCGAGGCGCAGACTCATCGAAGGTTTCTAAAAACGCACCTGCCTGTTGATGTATTGGTCTTTTCTAATAAGGCAAAGTCCATCTATATCGAACGCGATGGTCGAGATGTTTTATGAAGTATGTACAACCATTACCTGACGTTTGACCGGAAAGAAAGGCGCGAAATGGCAGAACCGATGATCGACGCCGCTTTGCGACACAATCATTCCGTAATTCAAGCATCCATTCTTCACTGTCTCGGCCATCAAGTGGATTCCCAGCCAGAATTCGTGCGACCAAAACTAGAGGAGTTTCTTCGCAGAGTTGATCTGCAAACCGAACTTCGTGAATATGCGCTGCAATGCAAAACTGGGAATATTCAGTAAGTTCGGCTGAAAGTGCATATCTCACGTTAGGCATCGGTTGCACGCCGAGCCGCGTGTCGGGCGTATTTTGAATTCAGTTTCCCTCGCCGCGTCCCAGTGAACGTAAGCGGTATTTGGGTTAGGCCAAATCCGTGACGCAAGATAGAATACCGGTTATACTTTTTGCTGTGATTGACCTGCTGAGCGCTCGATTTGATTAGACGCTGGCCACCTTGGCCGCAGAAATTTCCGAGCCATTGATTTTGCAATCCCCATTGCAACACCGGAACCTCCCACCGAACGAAACCAAATGACAGATGATCAGGAGTCCCTCACAGAATCTCACACAAGAACGTTACTGAAAACGTTTAGTTGGCGAATCGTAGCCACGACGACAACCATCGCAATTGCCTATTTCGTTTTTGGCAGTATTAGCAGTGCCCTAAAAGTGGGCGGAATTGAGTTCATCGCCAAAATGTTCATCTATTACGCCCATGAAAGGGTCTGGCAGATTGCTCCGAGAGGCTATGTTAGAAACTGGTTTCGAAAACAAAATTTGCAGCCTTAATGGAAATTAAAAAAATCTAATTTGTCACCGAGCGCATTTGTTGGTAGCGTTGGGAAACATGTCTTGCACGCATGTTCCAATAGAAGACCAACCAGACGTGCCTGGTTATCCTAAACATTGTACCGCTGAACGTCGGTCGTCACATGAATAGTGCATTGGTATGAGCCGCTCAATTATCTTGATCTACGGTATTCTTTCCTACGCAATTGGGATGGGGGGGGTTGTCTTTTTTATCCTGTTTGTTTGTAGTTGGGATTTTCTTCCGATTCACATCAATTCGGGCGAACCCAAGTCGCTGTCGGTTGCATTACTGGTCAACACGGGTCTGATGTTAATGCTTGGGCTGCAACATTCCGTGATGGCCCGTCCGGGCTTCAAGAAGATGTGGATCAAGGTGATTCCGCCTGCCGCTGAGCGCAGCACGTATGTTTTGTTGTCGGGAGCAGTCTTCTTTCTGATCTGTTTTTACTGGCAAGCCATTCCCGGGACGGTTTGGCAGGTAGACAATCCGATTGCTTGGGTTGTTCTGACAGCTGTCCAGTTGCTCGGGTGGGTGTTGGTGGCTACATCCTCGTTTGTGATTAATCACTTTGAGCTGTTTGGACTTCAGCAGGTGTACTACTCCTTTGTTGACAAACCTGAACCGTCTCCCAATTTTACAGATCGATACCTGTACAAAATGGTTCGCCACCCTATGCAGCTAGGCGTACTAATTGGCATCTGGTTCACCGCAACGATGACGATGACCCATCTGATGTTGTCGCTGGCCATGACGCTGTATATCTTCATTGGACTGTACTTCGAAGAGAAGGATTTGGTCGTCGCTTTGGGGCCGGACTACGAGAACTACAAGAAACGAGTCCGCATGATCATACCCATTGCGAAACCAACAGGCCGTTCGCATTAAGCAGTCGCGCTGTAGAACAAACGGATGAACCGCCGCCGAATTGGTCGGTTCGAATTTACTAAGAGTTAGCCAACACACACCGAAGACGTGTGGCAATGCGAAACGTGATTGGCTTCTTTCGCCCCTTTCTAACCGTGGCGGGAATTGCAATCGCCCTATTCTCCAACCATTCGCCAAGAGAATAAAACGAATGGAAATTTCCCGGCGACACAGGATTAAACAATGTTAAACCAGCATCTGTCCTTGGAGCAGTTCGCTGTTCCCGATACTGCTGAGTGATTCCAGCGTAATCCATACAAAGGCTCGAGAAAGATTGGCAATGGACACAAGCCATGCGACTTTGTCAATTTTCCCGAGTCCCCTTAAGCTCTTTAAAAAAAATCCTCACTAGCTCCGGAGCCATCACTGTTTTTTGAGTCAGGGCATTCTGGATGTATGACGGACGTCTTCCCCAGTGGAAACATTAATCAGGTCGAACGGGTATTTGCTGCGAAACTATGGTATTTTGAAGACTGTTCATTTTTCTTTTTTAATACTATGTCCGTTGCCGTCAACATTCGAAAGCAAGGCGCAACCGATCAATTTGCATCTGTGTAAAAATCGACCTTCCTTCGGCGTTTATATTCATTCGCTCGGTTTTTAGAATCACGGGTTGCGAAAGCAGTTAAATTGAGTTGCTCCCAAAATATCAGTTGTGTAAATTTGGACTATCGGCATGCGAGATGTGTAAGCAATGACTCACGAAATCGCTGTTTCTATCGAATTAATTTCTGACAATAATCGAGCAATGTTGCGAGGTGTCATCGATTATGTAAACAGTCGGCCTGATTTGCGAGTCCATAAAATTGGTGCGATTCCATTCATTCCAATCGAACGGCTCGTTAAGTGGAATGGCGCCGGTGCTATCTGCACCGCCGAGACGGCTGAGCGATTCGACTCCGTTGTCAAGCTAAAGATCCCTTGTGTCTCCGTTTCGCTCCACCGAAAACCGCCCGAGTCGCTACCCACCGTCCACTCTGATAACGAGGCCATTGGAAAGCTAGCCGCAGAACACCTGTACGAAATGGGATTGCGTAGATTTGCTTTTGTGGGACATCAACAGTGGCTCCACAATCAGGAGCGGCTACATGGATTTCAGGCAGCGCTCCAGAAAATCAGATCCAATTGCGAAATAGTCGATGTTCAGTTCACCGACTCAAAACAATGGGCCTGGCCATCGGGAATTCGCCAACGGCCGTTGACTGCGGCATTAAAGAGACTCGTTAAACCCGTTGGGATTTTCGCCGCACACGATGAGTTCGCTCACGATGTCGTCGGAACATTAAAACGCTTGGGGACGCGAATTCCCGACGACGCAGCTGTGATTGGTGTTAACAATAATCGATTGATCTGCGAAACCACAGACCCGCCTCTATCCAGCATCGTTCAGTCGGCCCGTCAGATTGGATATCATGCGGGAAAGTTACTGCATGAATTAATCCGTGGTAAAGAACCACCTCAGCAACCGATTCGTCTTCCGCCCGGGGGGGTGGTCGCGAGACAATCCAGTGATTACTCCGCAGTTGATGATGATCATATCCTCTCGGCGTTGAGGTTCATTCAACTTCGCTGTGGTCACCCAATCACGGTTGTCGATGTAGCGGACCATGTGGGGGTATCGAGGCGAACACTGGATAAACGTTGTGTCGCCAACTTTGGATACCCAATGGCTGAACAGATTCGGAGAACGCGTATCAAGAAGGCTCGAGAATTACTCCGCTCAACAAATATGCAGGTCACCTCCATCGGGTTTATGTGTGGTTATGAAAGTGCTTCCGGTTTCGTACGTGCTTTTCGCGAAATTACCGGAACGACTCCCGCAGAACATCGCCGCCAAACACAACGCTAGGGCGGATTGCACCTAAACACTCGTAGTTTTCACCGATTCCCCCCCCCGAAATTCCAAATGCGCACACTGGAATTCCAAAATACATGCCCCAAACGTAGTTGCTTCGTTAAACCTAGTAAATATGGCTAGGATTGGGATTCTACCGAAGGGCTTCATTTCAGGATGACGTCGGTGAAATTTTCGTAAAATTTTAGCGTGGATAGATAGGGGACTCCCAGCGATTTGTCATTTATTGGCTCAAGGGAAAAATCTCGTACTGTAAATAACTTCAAACAACCATCGCCGCAGGGCATTTTTTTTCCAGAACACTTTCAATTGAAAAGGGTGACAGATGAACACTTCCAAACGTCTCGCGTTCACACTAGTAGAATTGCTTGTTGTGATTGCAATTATTGGCATCTTAATTGGCATGCTGTTGCCGGCAGTTCAGCAAGTTCGGGAAGCGGCTCGCCGAGTAACTTGTGCAAACAATTTGAAACAACAAGCGCTTGGCTCGCTTAACTATGAGAGTGCCTTTGCGAAGCTCCCCCATGGTTACGGATTCAACGATACAGCCAAAGGCGGAAACTGGCGCAAAACTTGGAGTTGGAGCGCACGGATTCTTCCTTTTATTGAACAGAACAATGTCCATGACGTGCTGGAAGTCTCAAGCAGGGAATTCAATTCGGTTCTTCCATGGGCGAATTGGTCTAACTGGGATCCAGCAAAAGTCGCTGCAATGCGAACCAACATCGATGTCTTCCGCTGCCCTAGTGACCCCAGTGAGGAAGACATTAACATTTCGACAGCCTTTTGCAGTAATGGCGTGCCAGACTCACATAAGCCTGCCAAATCAAATTATGCTGCAGTCTATGCTTATAAATATTCAAACTGGTACAATTCGAACTCGCGTCCGGCACCTCAAGTGGAGGGTTGTTTCGGCCCACAAAATGGAATCGACCTAGGTTACATTACTGACGGAACCTCCAACACATTCCTTCTCGGCGAACGTGACAGTGCACACGGGTCGGCCTACTGGGTAGGCGTTGGAAACGTTAACAGTGAAGCTGCTTGGTCATCGCCTAAAGCCGTGGGTCGCGTCTTTCTCTTCAAGCCCAACCCACCGTTGATTGGCCGATACTACTCGGCCTTCGCCAGCATGCATCCGGGCGGTTTGAATTTCGCATTCGCTGATGGAAGTGTTCATTTTATTGCGGAGAGCATCAGTTTCGATAACGGCAAGCTCTATAACGGGGCGCCCCATCGCTGGTGGCATAATTTTGATCAAATGGATCCAAGTACCTTCGGTGTCTATCAAAAACTCGGTTGCCGAGCTGATGGCCAACCTCTTGGGGGAGAGTTCTAACCCTAGATTTTGGAACTCATGCAGGATCTTACTCAATTCAATTCCAGTCTTTACTAGTCGATCGCTTGCGCTTTTTGACTGACAGAAAGGTGATTTCGCAATGTCGAATCAGCCAGTATGCCGTTTACTTGTCTTCTGTGTTATCTTTGCTTTTTTGGGTTGTAACTCCGATGGTTTGGTAACGTTGAAAGGAAAAGTTACCGTCGATGGAGCTCCTGCGCCAGCGGGAATTTCCTTTCAGTTTCAACCTCTAAGTGAAGGCTCTCCGTCGTACGCAATCACCGATGCCGACGGCAACTATGAAGCTGAATTTTCATACACGAAAAAAGGAATCCAGGTAGGTAAACATCGTGTTTCGTTCATACCGGGCGGCGGCGGAGGTGACGAAGCCATGCCGGATAATGTTGAAGAGCTTGGACAAAGCAACCAACCCGTTGAAAGCGCAGCCATGGCGAACTTAAAACGGCCTCAGTTCCCCGACAGTTATTGGGGCGAGATCATGGTAATAACGGTCGAAAACAGATCCAACGTGATTGACATCCCACTAGAGTCTAAGAAATAGTCAGCCGCTGCAGACGCATCGGCAAGCATCCCAGGGTTTCGGCGGTGCTTGCCAGTGGGCATGTTGGATTTGAGTCCGGCCCGAAAATGCCTTGAAAAATCCGTCTCTCCCAGAAGTGGACGCCAAACTCGGCGGGATCAGAATTGGCTGCGTGGATCAAGTACAAAGAACCCCAGCACAGAATCAAAAATTTGATATTGGCGCTTCAGCTATTTAATCTTTGAAAGCAAGCGTGACTAAAAAGCATGCTAGATAGTCCCCGATACGACGCGACCCGAAAGCGTCGCCCCGGTGATCATTGCCGTTTTCTCGCCAAAGAGTGACGGCGAGTCCAAAACGTTTACAATTAAGACTCGCCCTCGGTCTGAAACATATCTTCCAGTGGCAGCAGAGTCACGCTGGATTTGCGGTCGACGCTCAGGATTGAGTCACCCGAAGATCGGCGTCGCTTGCAAGCCAGTCAGTTACTCTCCGAATTGGCTTGCTCAAAAAATCTTAAATGCGGCCACTTAAATCCCTCTTTTTTTCGATAGTTGATTTTTTGGTGGTCCAATTGCTCTTTTTGAAATGCATCTAAATTCTTCTGGCTCGAGAAAGGGTCATTGATCTCTCGCTGGAATTCCCTCATCGCATTCATTAATTCACGCTTCTTGTTTTGGTACTCCGCCGTGTCAGCCAAGTTATTCCATTCGTAAGGATCGTTTCGCAGGTCGTATAGTTCGTATTCATTTGGAAAAAGAAATGCATTGAGGTGCTGATCTGGCGGCAACTTACTGTTGACGTACCGCGATGCCGCCAGCAAGTTTTTGCGACGGTAGGGATTGTATATAAGTTTATAACGATCATCGCGGATGCCGAATTGAATATAATGCAAAGCAGGTGCGGAACCGGTCGTGAACGTGTGAATATGTTTTCGACCTTCGCGATTACCCTGATCGAGATCCTGTAGCGGCAAACCTGGTAACTGGTTCGGGATCGTAATTCCAGCCTCCCGCAGCATCGTTGGTAAGATGTCGATGGTTGAGACCATTCCCGACTCAACCTTACCCATGGTAAAGCTCTTCGGGAAATTTACGATCATCGGGATTCGACTCCCGCTTTCGTAGATGCTGCCTTTCGCGCGAGGGAAATCGGCACCGTGATCACTGATGTAGATAATCAAAGTATTCTCGCGAAGGTTTAAGCTGTTGAGATCTTCGATTATCATCCCGATGCCTTCATCGAGCCGATTCATGCAACTGAAGTAATTTTTCAACTCCTGACGCAGGTGAGCAGAATCCGAACCGATCCATGGAAATGGCTCTATTTCACTTTCGACCTTTACCGTGGGGAACCCATTTTTCGATGTATTTACAAACTTGCGATGTGCATCAGGATAATTGACGATCAACAAAAAAGGTTTTTTCGCCTGAGTAGCGTTTTCCATTACAATTCGTCCCTGCTTGGCATACTCCTCAATACTGAGGGTCTTGCTGAAGTTAGCATTACGAATTGCGCGGTAATCCACAAAATTTTCAACTAGCCGTTCTGGATTCACATGTGTCTTGCCAAGAAAACCCGTGTAGTACCCGGCTTCCTTAAAAAAAGCGGGCATGGTCTTAAAATCTTTGTACATCGCAAACTTGTGCGTTGCTAAACCAATGTGACCGGTCTGCCGAGTGTAAAGTCCGGTCAGGAATACGGCTCGCGAGGGCGAGCACACCGAGTACGGCACGTAGGCGCGGGTATACCGAACACCAGTTGCCGCCAAACGATCCAAATGCGGGGTATGCACGCGCGTCTCGCCATAACAGCCAAGTTGTTCGCTGTTGTCTTCTGACACAATAAACAAGACGTTGGGTCTATCCTGTGCGTCGACCAGGCCTGCTGACATCACCGTTATGAAGATGGACAAACGCATGAAGATGGACAAACGCAT